>NZ_JBHJRC010000031.1:0-41484 GCF_042261735.1 Kitasatospora sp. NPDC056327
GGCCAGGGGCGGGAGCCCCTGGCCGCCGGAAGTACGGGAGTGCGATCAGCTGGTGGCGCGGGTGGTGCTGCCGCAGGCGCCGACCGGCAGGGTGCGGAAGCCGTAGCTCTTGATGTCCGCGATGGCGGTGGCGTTCTTGCAGACCCAGCCGTTGCTGCCGAAGATCGCGCGCAGCGCGGTGCCCTGGGTGTCGGTGGCGGCCCACTCGGTGTCACGGACGACGTTGTAGACCACGCGGCCGAAGACGGAGTTGGAGAAGCTCAGCGACAGGGTGTTGTCCGCGGCGACCGGGGCGATGCCGTCGATCGAACGGATGGTCAGGTTGCCCGCCTGGTCGGTGCCGGCACCGTGGCCGTTGTAGACCTGGCCGATGTAGTGGGCGACGGAGTAGGGAACGATCGCGTCGGCGTCGTTCAGGATCGGGTCGGTGCCCTGGTTCTCCTGGACGGTGGGGTTGACCGTGACGCACGCACCGGCGTTCGCCAGACCGAGCGCCTGCAGGAAGAAGGAGCGGGTGCCCGAGCTGGCCTGCGGGAGGTAGGCCTTGATGGTGGTGGTGGGCAGCGTCAGGTCGGCCGGGTTCAGGCCACGCCAGGTGGTGACGTCGCAGTTGTAGATCTTGACCAGGTCGGCCTTCGAGAGGTTGATCGGAGCGTTGCTGCCCGTGGTCTTGGTGGCGTAGGAGACCGCGTCCTTGGCGAAGGCCACGAACAGGTCGCTCAGCGGGTCGCCCGGCGCACCGCCCGGGACGCTGTTCTTCGGGCCGCGGGAGGAACGGGCGAAGTCCACCGTGGTCTTGGAGACGGAGGTCAGCGAGGCGATGCCGGCGCCCGAGCCGTTCGGGCGGTTGAACGGGGTGGTGGCACCGACCTTGGTCTGGATCGTCGCGGAACCGGTCGCGTCCCAGCTGTACAGACGGGGCAGGGTGCTGCCGGCGCCCAGGAAGGCGTTGTAGTCGGTGGAGAACTGGTTCAGCACGGCCTGGGTGGTGTCCGAGCCGACACCCACGATGTCCTGCGCGAGCGGCAGGGTGGGCAGGGTCGACGGGTCGGCGACGGCGGTGCCGGTGGCGACGGTGGCGACCGAGGTGGCGATGGCGACGGCGGCGAGCAGCTTGGCAGCGGTCTTACGCATGGTTCACTTCCTCCGGTGGGAGAGACGTGCATCGCGTTCCCGGGTACTGCTGGTCAGTCCCGGGGCCGGCGGCCACGTCCGCGGTGGCCGCTCCGGCAGTGCCGATCCTGTCGGTCGGCGCGGTTCCGTCGGAAGGGTGGACGACGGGCGCCGGCGATTGTCGATTTCTCGGTTCGGAGAGGTTTAGCAACAGGTCAGCGCAGCCGCAGGGGGGTGGAAAATCGCAGGTCAGAGGCCGGTGACGTTCTTCTCCAGGTGGCGGCTCGGGGGGTTGCCGGATACCTGCGCTTCACCGGAAGTGGGGGAAGCGGGGGCCGCGCGCCGGGCGGGCCCGGGCCGGCCGGCGGCCGGGGCGGGACAACGCGAGAAAGCCGCCCGGGGGGCGGCTGGGGGACGGTACCGGACGGGCCGTCAGAAGAGCCAGGCGTCCTCCCGCCCGGGGCGGCGCAACTCCTGCCCCAGGCGCTGGAGTCCGGCGAGGAAGCCGGTCACGCCGGCCTGGCACTGGTCCCGTCTCAGGTACCCGCGGGCGCTGCGGGCGACCGGGCCGGCCGCATCGGCGGCGCCCGGGCGGGTGGTGCGCACCGGCAGGTACGCCGTCCACACCCACAGCCGGGCGTCCGACTGGCCGACGGAACATCGCAGTGCCGCCCGCTCGATGATCAACTCACGTACCGCATCGGCGAGTTCCGACTCGCCGCGGTAGGTGCGCACGCCGACACCGAGCTGCCGGCCGTTGGCCGCCCGCAGCGCCCAGGACAGCGAGCGGTCGCCGACCGGGACGGTGAGCAGGCGCGGCCCGCGCCGGTCAGCGGACATCGGACGTTCTCAACGACGGCCCCCGTTCGGGAAGTTCTGGAATCTCCAGGGCGGGTTGCTTGGCCAGCAGTACGACGAAGCGCCGGAACGCGTTCTGACAGGTCGCGTACCGCTCGTAGGCGCGGCTGGACCGCACCTCCGGCAGGGTGCGCGATCCCGGGATCACCCAGATCCAGCCGATGCCGTCCCGGACGTGCGTGATCCGGGCGGTGAGCCCCTCCGCGACGGCCCGTAAGCCGTCGAAGGCACGCTCCGCCTCCCCTGCCGTGTCGTACGCCGCCGGCGTGACGGCGACGAGCCGTCCGTTCGGTGCTTTCAGCTGCCAGCGGTACCGCCCGTCCGGTGCCCGTTCGGCCCGGAACCCCCCTCGACCTGCCCCTGCTGCGGTGTGACCGCGGCCCGACGCGTCCACTGCTCCCCCACCGTCCGGTACCTCTCCGAGACGGAAGCAAAGCTATGTGTGCACACGAGAGCGCCGGAAGGCCGGGAAATGCACAACTTGCTCCGTTGGCCGGGAAGTTCTCTCTCGTTAAACTTTCACCGGGTGCACACCAACCGCGCGCCAACCACCCCCGGGCGCGCTGCGCGTCGTTCACTGACCGTTCGAAGACGCCCGGGGGTCGTCCGATCGTCCGGACGGGTGTTCAGAGCCGGGCCGTCCACCGCACGCAGGTGCCCCTGCCGTACGGGCCCGGCTCGTGCCAGGCGTCGCCGCCGAGCGCCTCCGCACGGCGCGTCAGGTTCCGCAGGCCACTGCGCCGGCCGCCCTCGGGGATGCCGACCCCGTCGTCGGTGACGGTCAGCAGGACACCGGGCCGGCCGCCCCGGTCGAGGGACTCCGGATCGCCGCCGACGGGGTGGCCGGCGTCGTCCAGGTGCACGGTCGCGTCGACCTCCACGCCGACCCGGGAGGCGCGTGCGTGCCGGGCCGTGTTGGAGAGCATCTCCCTTAGCGCGGCCAGCAGTTGACGACCGGTCTTCTCGCCGACCAGGCTCTCCACCGGGCCGACGAAGGAGACCGAGGGCTTGAAGCCGAGCGCCGCCGCGGTCTGGCTGCACTCGCGCAGCACCCGGGTGCGCAGGGTGTCGGGCGTGTCCCCGTGGTTGTCGTGCTGGAGCGCGTAGATGGTGGTGCGCACCTCCTGGATGGTGGCGTCCAGCTCGTCGACCGCCTCGCCGATGCGGACCTTCACCTCGGGGACGACGGCGCGCCGGGCGGCGCCCTCCAGCATCATGCCGGTGGCGAACAGCCGCTGGATGACCAGGTCGTGGAGATCCCGGGCGATCCGGTCGCGGTCCTGGAAGACGGCGAGCCGCTGCTGGTCGCGCTGGCCCTCGGCGAGCCGCAGGGCGAGCGCGGCCTGCGAGGCGAAGGTCTCGGCGAGTTGCTTCTCCGCCTCGGAGAACGGCACCGCGCCGCGCGAGCGCCAGACGCAGAGTCCGCCGAGCACCCGTCCGGCGGCGACCATCGGCACGGCCAGCGAGGGGCCGAAGCTGCGGGCCAGCCGCATGACCACGGTCGGGTCGACGGACATGTCGTCGAGGTGCACGCTCTCCCCCGCCAGCAGCCGGGAGGCGAAGCCGTCCGGCGGCAACAGCTCGCCGCGGACGAACTCGGCGGCCTCCCCGGAGGTGTGGGCGACCCGCAGCCGGCCGTCCACGGTGGGCAGCAGGATCATCCCGAGCGCGGCGTCCGCGAGCTCCCGGACCTGCTCGGCGGCGACGGTGAGCGCCACCTCCGCCTCGTCGGTGGAGAGCAGGGCCGTGGTCACGGCGGCCGCGCCGGCGATCCACCGCTCCCGGCGGCGGCCCTCCTCGTAGAGGCGGGAGTTCTCGATCGCGACCCCGGCCGCGGCCGCCAGCGCGTGCACCACCTGTTCGTCCTCCGGGGTGAAGGCGCCGCCGCCGCGCTTCTCGGTGAGGTAGAGGTTGCCGAACACCTCGTCGCGGATCCGGATCGGCTCGCCCAGGAAGGTCCGCATCCCCGGGTGGTGGTCCGGGAAGCCGTAGGAGCGGGGGTCGGCGGTGAGGTCGGCGAGCCGCAGCGGCTCGGGGCGGTCGATCAGCGCGCCGAGGATGCCCCGGCCGACCGGCAGGTCGCCGATCTCGCGGACGGTCTCGTCGTCGACGCCGACGTGGATGAAGTCCTGCAGCCCGTGGCCACCGGGCGCGACCACGCCGAGCGCGGCGTACCGGGCGTCCACCAGCTCTGCGGCGCCGACCACGATCCGGTGCAGGGTGGCGTGCAGGTCGAGCCCGGCGCCGACCGAGACCACGGCCTCCAGCAGCCGCTGCATCCGGTCGGTGACGGCCGCCGCCGACTGCAGCCGCTCGGACACCTCGGTGACCAGCGTGTCCAGCCCGAGCGAGGAGATCTCGGGCACCCGGTGCGGCGCGGGGTCGGGCACCGGGTCCGGGGCGGCGAAGTCGGGCAGGTCTGGCGTGGGGTCCATGAGTAGAGCGTAGTTTGTACGGTTTTCTACATAAGTCGCGGCGCGACGGGCGCGAACCGGACGGCCCCCGGGCGGGCCCGCTCAGCCCACCGTCAGCGGCAGGCCGTCCGTCTCCCGCTCGCGCTCCCACATCGCCCGCAGCCACCCGTCCGGGCGGGCCAGCAGGTCCGACCAGGTGCCGCGCTCGACCGCCCGGCCGGCGTCCAGCACCAGCACCTCATCGACCGTGGTGTCGTCGAGACCGGCCAGCCGGTGGGTGATGAGGACGGTGGTGCGGCCGGCCGTGGCGGCCAGGAGGTCGGCGGTGAGGGCGTCCGCGGTGGGCAGGTCCAGGTGTTCGGCGGGCTCGTCCAGGACGAGCACCGGGAAGTCGGCGAGCAGCGCCCGGGCGAGGGCGAGCCGCTGGCGCTGGCCGCCGGAGAGGCGGGCGCCGTGCTCGCCGACCATGGTGTCCAGCCCGTCCGGCAGGGTCTCGGTGAAGTCCAGCAGCCGGGCGGCGGCCAGGGCGGCGCGCAGCTCGTCCCCGGTCGCCCCCGGGCGGGCGAGGCGCAGGTTCTCGCGCAGCGAGCTGTCGAAGACGTGCGCGTCCTGGGCGCAGAGCCCGATCACCCGGCGGACGTCCTCCCCGGTGAGCTCCCGGCCGTCCACGGCCTGCGGCCGGCCGGCCGCGAACACCACGCCGCCCGCGCTCGGGTCGAGGAAGCCCAGCAGGGCGTGGGCGAGGGTGGTCTTGCCGGAGCCGGAGGGGCCGACCACCGCGATCCGCCGACCGGGGGTGAGGTCGAGGTCGACGCCGGCCAGCGCGTCGGTGTCCTGGCCGGGGTGGCGGGCGGCCAGCCCGCGGACGGCGATCGGCAGCGGGCGCTCGGGCAGGGGCTTCGGCACGGCGGGCGCGGCGACGGCGGCGGGCGCGTCGAGCACCTCGGCGAGCCGGGCCGAGGCGGCCAGGCTGCGCCGGCGGGCCTGGACCGCGAGCGGCAGCCCGGTGACCGCCTCGAAGGCGGCGAGCGGGGTGAGCACGACCACGGCCAGGCAGACCGGTGCGAGCGCCCCGGACTCCACCCCGCGCAGGCCGACGGCCGCGGCGGCGGCCACGGTGAGGCCGGCGAGGAGGGTGATCAGACCGGTACCGAGCGCGGCGGTGGCGGCCGAGCGGGCGGCCAGCCCGGTCAGCGCGGCGTCGGCCGCCCGGACGGCGGCGAGCCGGCCGGGCAGCGCGCCGGCCACGGTCAGCTCGGCCGTCCCGCTGAGGGCGTCCAGCACACTGGTGGCGAGCCGGCCCCGGGCCGGGGCCTGCCGGCGTTCGGCACCGGCCGACCAGCGGGCGGTCAGCGCGGGCACCACCAGGCCGGCGAGCAGCAGACCGAGCCCGAGCACCGCCCCGGCCGCGGGGAGGAAGGCGCCCATCGCCAGCGCGGCGGCGAGCGACACCAGGGCGGCCACGGCGGCCGGCAGCCGCCAGCGCAGGTAGTGGTCCTGGACGGCGTCCACGTCGGCGACCAGCCGGGAGAGCAGGTCCCCGCGCCGGAACGCGGGCAGTGCCGCCGGGGCCAGCGCGCCGAGCCGGCGGTAGACGGCGGCCCGCAGGGTGCCGAGGGTGCGCAGCACGGCGTCGTGCGAGACCAGGCGCTCGGCGTAGCGGAAGACGCTGCGGCCGATGCCGAAGGCGCGCACGGAGGTGACGGCCATCATCAGGTGGAGGACGGGCGGCATCTCGGAGGCGTAGGAGATGAGGTAGCCGGAGGTGGCCATCAGCGCGACCGCGCAGCCGAGCGCGAGGGTGCCGAGGAGGACGGAGAGCGCCAGCCGGGGCCTGACCGCCCCGTCGCCGCCCGCGTCGCCGTCCCCCGCCCCGTCCCCGTCCTCCGCCGCGGCCGGCGGCGTGGGGCGGCCGGAGTGGGCGAGCGCCGGCACGGGCCCGCCGGACGCCGGGGGAGCGGCCGGGCCGGCCAGCCGGACCAGGCGGTCGGCGGCGGCCAGCAGCGCCGGCCGGTGGGCGACCAGCAGCACGGTGCGCGAGGGATCGGCGGCGAGCGCCCGGACGGTGTCCACGACGGCCGCCTCGGAGGCGCCGTCCAGGTGCGCGGTGGGCTCGTCGAGCAGGACCAGCGGCCGGTCCCCGGCGAGCAGCACCCGGGCGAGCGCCAGGCGCTGGCGCTGCCCCGCGGACAGGCCGGCGCCGTCCTCGCCGAGGGCGGCGTCCAGGGCGGTCACGAAGTCGAGGGCGTGCGCGGCCCGCAGCGCCGTCCACAGCTCGTCGTCGGTGGCCTCCGGCCGGTGCAGCCGCAGGTTGTCGGCGACGGTCCCGGCGAACAGGTGCGGGTGCTGCGGCACCCAGGCGATCTGCCGCCGCCAGCTCGCCGGCTCCAGCTCGGCCAGGTCGTACGCGCGGCCGTCGGCGGCGGTGATCCGCACGGTGCCGGCGGCCGGCGCGGCGAGGCCGAGCAGCACGCCGAGCAGGGTGGACTTACCGGCGCCGGACGGGCCGGTGAGCGCGACGGTCTCGCCGGGGCGCACCAGCAGGCAGGCGCCGTCGAGGGCGGCCCCGGTCCGGTCGGGGTAACGCACGGTGAGACCGTCGGCCTCGATCACGGCTCCGGCGAGGTCCGGGGCGGGGACGGTGCCGGCGGGCGGCAGCGGGGTCTCCAGCACCTCGAAGATCCGGTCGGCGGCGGTGAGCCCCTCGACGCTGGAGTGGTAGAGCGCGCCGACCTGGCGGATCGGGAAGTAGACCTCGGGGGCGAGGATCAGGATCAGCAGCCCGGTCTCCAGGTCGAGGGTGCCGTTCACCAGCCGGAAGCCGATGGAGACGGCGACCAGCGCGACCGAGAGGGTGGAGAGCAGCTCCAGGGCGAAGGAGGAGAGGAAGGCGATCCGCAGGGTGCGCAGGGTGGCCCGGCGGTAGTCGGCGGTGATCCGGCCGATGGTGGCGGCCTGGGCGCGGGCCCGGTTGAACACCTTGAGCGTGGGCAGGCCGGCGACCACGTCCAGGAAGTGGTGGGAGAGCCGCGACAGGGTGGCCCACTGGCGGTCCATCCGGGCCTGGGTGGCCATCCCGATCAGCACCATGAACAGCGGGATCAGCGGCAGGGTGCCGGCGATGATCGCGGCCGAGGCGACGTCTGCGCCGACGATCCGCAGCAGCACGGTCACCGGGACGACCACGGCCAGCGCCAGCTGCGGCAGGTAGCGGGCGAAGTAGTCGTCGAGCGCGTCGATCCCCCGGGTGGCGAGGGCGGTCAGTTCGCCGGTGCGCCGGCCCGCCGGGTGGGCCGGGCCGAGCGCGGTGGCGTGGTCGAGCAGCCGGCGCCGCAGGGTGGACTTCACCCGGGCGACGGAGCGGTGGGCGGTGAGTTCGGTGAGCCAGCCGACCAGCCCGCGTCCGAACGCGGTGAGCACCAGCAGCACGAGCGGGGTGGTGAGCCCGCCGAGCCCGGCCCGCTGCTGGAAGCCGCGGACCACGAGCTCGGCGAGCAGGCCCGCCTGGGCGACCACCAGGGCCGCGTTCACCGTGCCGAGGAGGACCGACCCGGCGAGGAAGGTCCGGGTGGTGCGGGCGTGGCCGAGGAGGCGGGGGTCGACCGGCTTCATCGCGTCAGGCCTGGTCGAGGGCGGCGGCCGGGTCGTGCCCGGGGATGTGCTGGACGCCGATCCGCTTGCGGAACACCCAGTACGTCCAGCCCTGGTAGAGCAGCACGAGCGGGGTGAAGACAGCGGCCACGACGGTCATCAGCTTGAGCGTGTAGGGCGAGGAGGCCGCGTTGGTCACGGTCAGGCTCCACTCCGGGTTCAGCGTGGACGGCATGACGTCGGGGAAGAGCGAGAGGAAGAGCATCGCCACCGCGGCCACCACCGTGGCGCCCGAGAGGACGAACGCCCAGCCCTCGCGGCCCACCTGGTTGGCGGCGAGCGCGCCGACCAGCGCGAGCACGGCGGTCACCAGGGCGGCGAGGCTCCAGCCGTTGCCGTGGTCGGCCTGGGTCCAGATCAGGAAGACCGCGGCCAGCGCCGCCGTCACCAGGCCGGTCCGCAGCGCGGTGTCGCGGGCCCGGTCGCGGATCCCGCCGACCGTCTTGAGCGCGGCGAACACCGCGCCGTGGAAGGTGAACAGGCTGAGCGTCACCAGGCCGCCGAGCAGCGCGTAGGGGTTGAGCAGGTCCCAGAAGGTGCCGACGTAGTTCTTCTGCGCGTCGATGTCGACGCCGTGCACGATGTTGGCGAAGGCGACGCCCCACAGGAAGGCCGGGATCAGCGAGGTCCAGAAGATCGCCTCCTCCCAGTTGCGCTGCCAGCGCGGCTCGGGCCGCTTGGCCCGGTACTCGAAGGCGACGCCGCGCACGATCAGGCAGACCAGGATCAGCAGCAGCGGGATGTAGAAGCCGCTGAACAGGGTCGCGTACCAGTCCGGGAAGGCGGCGAAGGTGGCACCGCCGGCGGTCAGCAGCCAGACCTCGTTGCCGTCCCAGACCGGGCCGATGGTGTTGATCAGCACCCGCCGCTCGGCGGTGTTGCGGGCCAGCGGCTTGGTGAGGATGCCGATGCCGAAGTCGAAGCCCTCCAGGAAGAAGTAGCCGATCCAGAGGACGGCGATCAGGACGAACCAGACGTCGTGAAGTTCCATGGTGTGTCGGTCCTATCGATCCTCAGTGGCCTCAGTAGGCGAAGGCGAGGGGCTTGTCGGCGTCGTCGTCCGCGGCGGGCCCGCGCAGCGACGGGTCCTTCGTGGGCGGCTGTTCGTCGGTGACCGGGCCGGCCTTGGCGTACTTGACCAGCAGCCTGACCTCGACGACGGCGAGGATCGCGTACAGCGTGGTGAAGGTGGCCAGCGCGCCGATCTGGGTGCCGACGCCCACGTTGGGCGAGACCGCGCTGGCGGTGGTCATCAGTCCGAAGACCGCCCAGGGCTGGCGGCCCATCTCGGTGAAGATCCAGCCGAAGCTGTTGGCGATCAGCGGGAAGCCCATGGTGAGGATGCCGATCCGCCAGCTCCACTTGGTGAGGAGCGGGCCCATCTCCCGCTTCGGGGTGAGCATCAGCCTCGGCACCTCGGTCTCGCCGGTGCGGAACCCCGGGGCCAGCAGGAACTTCCGCCGGGTGGTCCAGAGGCCGATCAGGCCGGCCACGAAGGAGGTCATCCCGAAGCCGATCATGAGGCGGAAGCCCCAGTAGGTGACGAAGATGCTCGGGATGTAGTCCTTGGGGTCGCCGCCGTACTTGGCGGCCTCGGCGGCGGCGGTGTCGTTGATGCCGGGGACGGAGGAGCTGAAGTCGCTGTTGGCGAGGAAGGACAGCGCCGCGGGGATCTCCAGCTCGACCGAGTTGTGGCCCTTGCCGACGTCGCCGACCGCGAAGACCGAGAACGGCGCGGGCGCCTTGGTGTCCCAGAGCGCCTCGGCGGCGGCCATCTTCATCGGCTGCTGGCGGAACATGACCTTGGCGAGCGAGTCGCCGCTGAGCGCGGTGCCCAGGCCGAACACCACGGCGAGGACGAGGCCCAGCCGCAGCGAGGTGCGCATCACCGCGGTCTTCTTCGGGTCGGCGGTCTCCGGCCTGCGCCTGGCCTTCCACAGGTGGAAGGAGGCGATGCCGACCATGAAGGCCGCGCCGGTGAGGAAGGCCGCAGTCAGGGTGTGCAGGACGACGGTGACGGTGGTGTCCTGGAACAGCACCCGGACGATGTCGGTGAGCTGCGCCTTGCCGGTGACCGGGTCGATCGTGTAGCCGACGGGGTGCTGCATCCAGGAGTTGGCCGCGAGGATGAAGTAGGCGGAGAGCACGGTGCCGAGTGCGACCATCCACATGCAGGCGCAGTGCAGCTTCCTGGGCAGCTTGTCCCAGCCGAAGATCCACAGGCCGATGAAGGTCGACTCGAAGAAGAAGGCGATCAGCGCCTCCATCGCGAGCGGGGCGCCGAAGACGTCGCCGACGAAGCGGGAGTAGTCGGACCAGTTCATGCCGAACTGGAACTCCTGGACGATGCCGGTGACCACGCCCATCGCGATGTTGATCAGGAAGAGCTTGCCCCAGAACTTGGTGGCGTGGAAGTACTTCTCCTTGCCGGTCCGCACCCACGCGGTCTCCAGCCCGGCCACGATCGCGGCGAGGCTGATGGTGAGCGGGACGAAGAGGAAGTGGTAGACGGTGGTGATGCCGAATTGCCATCGCGCGATGGTTTCGTGAGCGATTGCCAGTTCCACGTCGCCCTCTCTCCGACCGACCTGTCGAGGTCACATTTGGGACAAACTTCATCTATAGCCGGAGCCCGTCGCCCAGACACGCAAGCTTGCCCGCTTGTGAACGTGAACACGTTCACAAGCATCAGTATCCACCACTCTTACGAGTGATCTGCGGGCGGGGTGGGGTTTGACCGGCAGCGATGCCGTGCGCACGGTCGGCGAACGGGCCCGGCGCCGCACGACGGGCGACGGGCGGCGGGTGGACGGGCGGCGGGCGGACGGCGGGGCGGCGGCGGCGGCGGGGAGTCGTCCCCGCCGCCTCCGCCCGCTACGCCCGGCCGAGGAGCTGGGTGCCCGGAGCGGAAGGGGCGCGGGCGGTGAAGTAGTCGACGAAGCCGCGCAGGAACTCCGCCACCGTGATGACGCCGTCCCCGTCGGTGTCCAGCCGGCGGAAGCCGTGCGAGAGCTCGGCGGGGTGCACGCGCCGCCCGCCGAACAGCACCCGGTACTCAGCGAAGTCCAGCAGGCCGTCCCCGTCGGTGTCGGCGGCCGTGAACACCGCCCGCAGCGCGGGCAGCAGACCGCGCTCCAGGTACGCCGGGTCGCGGTCGATGCCGGCCAGCGTGGCGGCGACGTACTCGGCGCGGCCGATCCGGCCGTCGCCGTCGTCGTCCATGCCCGTCCGCAGCTGCTCCCACCAGGCCGCGAACGCCGCGTACACCGCGGCCTCGCCCTCCTCGGAGAGCTCCAGCTGCCAGCAGACGTTATGCGCCATCGCCTCGAAGTCGCGCGCGGTGAGGTGACCGTCCCCGGTCTGGTCGAGGACGTCCCGGAAGAACCGGTCCAGCCGGGGCGGCCGGGTGTCCTGGCGCGGCATCCGGCGGGGCCGGGCCGGCGGGCGCTCACCGGGGGTGCGGTAGCGGCAGCGCTCCGGCAGCCGGGTGAACACCGCCCGGGCGCCCCGGTGCAGCACCCGGGACAGCAGCACCCCGCGCCGGGTCGGGACCAGGCCGAACCGCTCGCGGTACACCGCCGGCAGGTCGGCCACGGTCAGCTCGGCGACCACCCGCGCCACCACCGCGCGCAGCACCCGCCAGCCGGCCGGTCCGAGGAAGGCCAGCCGGCGCGGGCAGGGCGCCTCGTTCAGGACGCCCCGGAGCAGGTGCCGCGCCGTGTCGGTGAACTCCAGCCGTTCGACGGTCGTCCGTCGCAGGTAGCCGGGCAGGTCGGCGGCGGTCGCCGGCAGCTCCCCCGGCGGCAGCCCGAACACCGCCGCGATGTCGGCGAACTCCTTGTACAGCGTGTCGAGCTCGTCCGCCGTGTACGGGTCCCCGCCCAGCTCCCGCATCGCGGCGACCGCCTCGAAGAGGGTGAGCAGCACCCAGGCCCGGGTGGCCGGGTCGTGGGCGTCGTAGGCGCGGCCGTCGGGGGCGGTGCCGCGGATCCGCCGGTGCGCCCGGTCGAGCCGCTGGACCTCGCGCCAGAGCTGCTCCTCGTCGGCCTGGAAGAGCCGCCGCCCGCTGCCGAGGGTGTGCTCGATCCGGCGCCACGGGTGGCCGCGGTAGGTGGAGTGCTCCGCCATCCCGGCCGCGACCACCGGGTGGGAGGCCTGGAGCACCAGCAGCCGCCAGGCGACGAGGGCGATCCGCCACTCACTGAGGTCCTTCCGAAAGGACACCCCGGGCCGTGGTGCTGACGCTGTCATCCGGATCTCTCCTGGGGTGGCGGACCTTCGCATACGGGCGTGACGCTTCCCGGCCGTCCGCCGGGGAAACCAGGAGCGGGATTGATCTGATGGTCCCACTTATCAGCAGCCGTCAGCCCTGCTCGGCCTCCGAGGACTTCCGCGGCGCCGCTGGCCCGGCGAGGTCCGCCGCGTCCGGACGCAGCGCCGCAGCCGCGACGTTTCTGGCGCCGGCGGGGCCCGCCGGCGGGCTCAGCGCTGGTGCGGGAGTTCGAGGCGGAAGGTGGCACCGGTGCCGGGCGCGGTGTGCAGAGTGAGGGTGCCGCCGTGGGCGTGGGTGAGGGCGGTGGCGATGGCGAGGCCCAGGCCGGCGCCGCCGCGCCGGTCGGAGCGGGCCCGGGAGCCGTCGACGCGGTAGAAGCGGTGGAAGACCAGGGCGGCCTGGTCCGCGGTGAGGCCGGGGCCGGAGTCGGCGACCTCCAGCAGGCAGAGCCCGCCTTCGCGGCCCACACCGATCCGCACCGGGGTGCCGGGCGGGGTGTGCTTGACGGCGTTGCCGACCAGGTTGGTGACCACCTGGCGGAGCCGGGCCTCGTCACCGAGGACGGGCGCGGGCCCGGGCGCGCCACGGCCGGCCGGGCCGGTGAGCGCGACCGGGCGGCTCGGGTCGAGCGCGGTGAGGTCGTGCAGGGCGTCCGCGGCGAGCGTGCGCAGGTCCATCGGGGCGAGGTCCAGCGGGCGTTCCTCGTCGAGCCGGGCGAGCACCAGCAGGTCCTCGACCAGGGCGCCCATCCGGATCGCCTCGTTCTCGATCCGGCCCATGGTGCGCCGCACGTCGGCCTCGGTCGGCAGCGCGCCCATCCGGTGGAGCTCGGCGAAGCCCCGGATCCCCGCCAGCGGGGTGCGCAGCTCGTGCGAGGCGTCTGCGACGAACCGCCGCATCCGGGCCTCGGACTCCGCCCGGGCGGCGAACGCCGACTCGATCTGCGCCAGCATGCCGTTCAGCGCGATGGAGAGCCGGCCGACCTCGGTGTGCGGCGGGAGCCCGGGCATCCGGTGGGAGAGCTCGCCGGCGGCGATCCGCTGGGCGCCCTCCTCGATCCGGCGCAGCGGCCGCAGCCCGGCCCGGACGGCGAAGAAGCCGAGGCCCGCGATCAGCAGCAGCACGGCCCCGCCGATGGCGAGGAACGCGGTGCGCAGCCGGGCCACCGTGCCGTCGATGTCCTCCCGGGAGACCGCGACCATCACGTAGGCGGAGGTGGGCGAGGGCGCGGCGAAGGCGCTGACCGGGAAGGTCTGCCGCTGGACCGGCAGGACCAGCGCCCGCCAGCGGTGCCGGCCGCCGCGCCGGTCGGGCAGGTCGAAGGGGGTGTCGGGGGAGACCCCGGCGGGGTCGAAGCCGTCCAGCTGCGGCGCCGGGTCGGTCTCGGAGACCGGCTGGCGGACGACGAACTGCACCTTGCCGTCCGCGGACAGGTACTGGACCAGGTACTGGCTGGGCAGCGTGGCCAGGTACTGCGGGGCGCGCTTGCCGCCGACCGCGGGCTGCTGGCGGCCCCCGTCCTGCCAGTTGAGCCGGGACGGGGCGCGGCGGGCGAGCGGCTCGCCGAAGCGCTCAAGCTGCTCGTCGAGCCGCTGCACCAGCTGGTGCCGGACGGTGCCGAGCACCACGGCGTCGCTGACCACCAGCCCGGTGGTGACCAGCACGAGCGCCAGCACCAGCAGCCGGGCGCGCAGCGACAGCCGGGCGAACGGACGGGCCAGCGGACGGGCCGACGGCCGGCGGAGCAGCGGGCGGCGGGGGATCAAAGGACGCATGCGGGGCCGGGCGGCTCAGCCCTGCGGCGGGCGGCGCAGGGCGTAGCCGATGCCGCGCACGGTGTGGATCAGCTTGGGTCCGTGGGCGGGGCCCGAGTCGAGCTTGCGGCGGAGGTAGGAGATGTACGACTCGACGATGGACAGGTCCCCGCCGAAGTCGTAGGCCCAGACGTGGTCGAGGATCTGCGCCTTGGACACCACCCGGCCGACGTTGGCCATCAGGTAGTGCAGCAGCTTGAACTCGGTCGGGGAGAGCGCGACGACGCAGCCGCCCCGGGTCACCTCGTGGGCTATCGGATCGAGCACGAGGTCGGCGACGAACAGCCGTCCGTCCTCGGCCGGGCCGCCGGAGCGGCGCAGGATCGCCCGGATCCGGGCGATCAGCTCCTCCAGGCTGAACGGCTTGGTGACGTAGTCGTCGGCGCCCGCGGCGAGGCCCTGGACCTTGTCCCCGACGCCGTCCTTGGCGGTGAGGAAGAGCACCGGCAGGTGGTCGCCGGGGTGGCCGTGGGCGGGGCCGGCGATGAGGCCGCGGCTGGTCTGCTCACGGAGCCGCTCGACCACGGTGAAGCCGTCGAGGTCGGGGAGCATCACGTCCAGGACGACCAGGTCGGGGCGGTCGGCGGCGATCAGCCGCAGCGCCTCGGCACCGGTCGCGGCGGAGGCCACCCGGAAGCCGGAGAAGCGCAGCGACGCGGACAGCAGTTCGCGGATGTTCGGTTCGTCGTCGACGACGAGGAGGTAGGCCTCCCCCTGGCCGCCGCTGTTCGCCGCCGAGGTTCCTGGTGTCGACACAGTGCCTTGCACGGGGGTTCCGCCTCCCGGTCGGACGATGGCGTTCTGATCGAGGCTAGCCCGGGGAGGGTATGGGCCATCGATGAATGTTGGATTAACACCTTATCGGGCGGTTTTGGCCGGACGGACCCGCACTCCGGCCCTGGATGGTGTGCGCACGGCCAGGACGGCTCCCGGACGGTGCGGGCCGGGACGGTCCGCGCAGGTCCGGGCGGTGCGGACGCTGCGGGTGGTGCGCGGAACCGGTGGTCCGGGCGGTGCGGACGGCGGCGCGAGGGAGCGCGGCCCGGCTCCGGGGGAAGCCGGGCCGGGCCGCGCGGAGCGTCCGGGGCCGCGGGGTCAGCCGCCGGACGCGGACCGGGAGCCGGGGCCGGCGCCGAAGCCCGCCCCGCCCTCGACCAGCTGGGTCGCGGCGTAGCCGCCGTCGCCGGCCGGGGTGCCGACCACGGTGACGCTCTGGCCGGGCTGCAGGTCGGCGACCCTGCCCTCCTTGTTGAGCTGCACCTTGGTGGAGTCGCCGGTGGTCACCTTGATCGTGTTGCCGTTGGCGTCGGTGAGGTAGACGGTGCTGCCGTCCACCGCCTTGACCGTGCCCCGGGTGAAGCCGCCCTGACCGCCCTGGCCGGTCCCGGTCCCGGTGCCGCCGGTGCCCTGGCCGCCCTGGCCGGACCGCCGGCCGCCGGTGCCGCCCGGGAGCCCGGTCGCCCCCGCCCGCGGCTGCTGCGCCCCGGAGGCGGTCGTCCGGCCGGAGCCGGCGGCCCGCTCGGAGCCGTGGTCGCGCTGGTACCACGCACCGCCGGCGAAGGCCCCGGTGGCGATCACCGCCCCGGCCAGGGCGAGCGGCACCCACGGCAGCCGGCGGCGCGGGGGCGCGGCCAGCTCCGCGGCGACGTCCCGGGCGTCCGGCGGCGTGGAGAGCAGGACGACCTGCTCGGCGGGGGTGCGCGGCTCGATCTCGTCGCTCATGGTCTGCGCTCCTTGGTCACTCGTGCCGGAGGGCGTCGATCGGGCGCAGCGAGGCGGCCCGGTTGGCGGGGTAGCTGCCGAAGAACAGACCGATGGCGACGGCGATGCCGAACGCTCCCGGCACCGACTCGGGGATCACCACCGGCTCGATGCCGACGATCCTGAAGTGCGTGCCGGCGATCCCGGCCAGCACGCCCAGTCCGGCGCCGGCCACCGACAGCAGGGTGGCCTCGGCGAGGAACTGCCCGAGGATCGCGCCGCGCGGCGCGCCCAGCGCCTTGCGGATGCCGATCTCCCTGGTCCGCTCGGTGACCGTGACCAGCATGATGTTGGTGATGCCGATCCCGCCGACCAGCAGCGAGATCGCGGCCACCGCGCCGAGCAGCACCGTGAAGGTCCTCGTCGTCGACTCGCGGGCGCTGAGCAGCGAGGCCTGGCTGCTGATCCGGAAGTCCGCCCGGCTCGGGTCGGCGATCGCGTGCGCGCCGAGCAGGATCCGGGTGATCTCGGCCTGGGCCGCCGCCGTGCTGTCCGCCGAGGCAGCCCGGACCAGGATCTGGTTGACCGCGCCGAAGCCGGTGAACGCGTTCTGCACGGTCGGCAGCGGGGCGATCAGCACGTCGTCCGGGTCGGTGAAGCCGGTGCCGCCCTTCGCCCGCAGCACGCCGACCACCGTGAACGGGGTCCCGCCGACGGTGACCGACCGGCCGACCGGGTCGGCGGAGGCGAACAGCTGCCGGGCGGTGGTCGCCCCGAGCACCGCCACCTTGCGGGAGTTCAGCACGTCGTCCTGGGTGAAGTACTCGCCGTGCTCGATCCGCTGGTCGGCGGTCTCGAAGTACGCCGGGTAGGTGCCGACGACCGAGCCGGGGCTGTACGCGATGTCCCCGTACAGCGCGGTGCCGCTGGTCGTCACCACCGGCGCCACCGAACCGACCGTCCCGGGGTCCGCCTCGGTGGCCAGTGCCCTGGCGTCGGCGACGGTCAGCTTCTTGGCGGTGCCGGCCGGGCGCGCACCGCCGGCGGCGGAACCGGACGTCACGGTCAGCGCGTTGGTGCCGAGCGAGGTGATCGACTCCTTCACCGCGACCGAGGAGCCGTTGCCGACGGCCAGCAGCAGGATCACCGAGGCGACGCCGATCAGCATCCCCAGCACGGTGAGCGCCGACCGCACCCTGTTGGCGGCCAGGCCGCCGGCGGCGAAGCGGAGCGTCTGCCAGACGATCACGCCGGCACCCCCGCCCGGAACAGCGCGGGCGGCGGCCCGTCCACCGGGGCCTGCCGGACGTCCGCGACGACCGCTCCGTCGACCAGCCGCAGCACCCGCTTGGCGTGCCGGGCGACCTCGTCCTCGTGGGTGATCAGCACGACCGTGCGGCCGGTGGCGTTGAGGCCGTCGACGAGTCCGAGCACCTCCTCGGTGGAGCGGCTGTCCAGGTTGCCGGTGGGCTCGTCGGCGAGCAGCATCGCGGGCGCGGTCACCAGGGCCCGGGCCACCGCGACGCGCTGCTGCTGGCCCCCGGAGAGCTCGTTGGGCCGGTGTCCGGCCCGCTCGGCCAGGCCGACCACGGAGAGCGCGGCCAGCGCCCGGCGGCGCCGTTCGGCGGCCCGCACGCCCGCGTAGGCGAGCGGCAGTTCGACCTGGGCCAGCGCGGTGGTGCGGGGGACGAGGTTGAAGGACTGGAAGACGAAGCCGATCCTGCGGTTGCGGACCAGCGCGAGCTGCCGCTCGTCCAGGTGGCCGACGTCGGTGCCGTCCAGCAGGTAGCGGCCGGAGGTCGGCACGTCGAGGCAGCCGAGGATGTTCATCAGGGTGGACTTGCCGGAGCCGGAGCTGCCCATCACGGCGACGTAGTCGCCCCGCTCGACGTCCAGGTCGACGCCCAGCGGGGTGCCGGTGACCGGGTCGTCCGGGCCGCGCAGCGCGTGCACGGCGGCGTCGCCCCGGCCGTAGGACTTGGTGAGGCGGCGGATCCGGATCACCGGGGCCGGGGCGCCGGGGAGCCCGGCGGGGGCCGGGAGGCGGTCGGACATCAGCGGCCACCGCCCCGGCCCGCGCCCGCGCCGCCGGCGGCACCGGCACCGCCCGTACCGCCGCCGGTCCCGGCCACCCCGGCACCGGCTCCGGCACCGCCGCGACCGCCGTTCTGCCCGCCGTTGACGCCCGGGAAGGAGCCGTTGGGGAAGCCGTTCGACCCGCTGCTGGAGGCCAGTTCGACCTTGTCGCCCTCGGCCAGCCCGGAGACCACCTGCACGGTGGTGTCGCCCTCGACGCCCACCTCGACGGTGACCCGTTCGGTGCCGCCGTCCGGGTGCACCACGGTGGCCGTCCGGCTCGCACCGGTGCCGGACAGTGCCGCGGTGGGCAGCGAGAGGGCGTCGTCCGCCTCGCCGGTGATCACCGAGACGGTGGCGCTCAGACCGGTGCGCAGCTTGCCGGTGTCCCCGGAGATCTGGAGCGTCGCCGCGTACTGGACGGCCGCCGAGCCCCCGCCGGAGCCGCTCACCGGCAGTGGGCTCACCGACAGCACCGAGGCGTTGAACCTGCTGTCGGACTGCGCGTTCAGCGTGACGGTCGCGGACTCGCCCTTCTTGAGCTTGAGCGAGTCCAGCTCGGAGAAGTTGGCGGTGACCTGCATCCCGGTCGGGTTGGTCAGCACGATGAAGCCGCTGGGCGCGGTGCCGGAGGAGGTGGACGCCTTGCCCGTGGTGGCGGAGGAGCCGCCGCCGGTCGGGCCGACCGTGTCGCCCGGCCGGCCCGCGACCGAGGCGACGGTGCCGTCGACCGAGGCGGTGAGCGTCGTCCCGGCCAGCGCCGCCCGGGCGTTGGCGAGGTTGGTCTGCGCGGTGGCGAGCTGCTGCTCGGCCTGGGCGACCGCCGCGTCGTCGACCTTGGTGGTGGTGACGGTGGTGGTCCGCGGCTCGGGCACGGTGTTCTGCGCCGCCGGGACGGTGGCCTGCGCGGACGGGCTGCTCTGCGCCGAGGGGTCGGCCGGCGCGGAGGAGCCGGCCTGCGGGGCGGACACGCTGCTCCCGGCCGCCCCGCGGCCGCTCGACCCCGACGACCCCGACGAGCCCGAGGAGCCACCGGCCTTGGCGGGCAGCTGCTGGACGGTGGTCGTGGTGACCCCCGCCCGGGCCTTGGCCAGGTTCACGGTGGCGGTGTTGAGCGCCGCCTGCGCGGCGTCCACCTGCTGCTGGGCCGCGGTGGTGTCGACGGTGGCCAGCACCTGCCCCCTGGTCACCGTGTCGCCGACGGCGACCCGGACCTCGGTCAGCCGCCCGCCGGTGGTGAAGTCCTGGGCGGCGTCGCTGGGGGACGCCAGGGTGCCGGTTCCCGACACGGTGGCCAGGACCGTGCCCCGGGTGACGGTCGCCGTCCGGACGGGGGTCCTGGTGGCCGCCGTACCGGTTCCGTCGTCCAGCACGGTGTACGCGAGGGCGGCGGCACCCAGCAGGGCCACGCCGAGCGCGGAGTTGACGAGGACGGCACCTCGCCGTCGCGGGAACACCTTCATGGCGGACAGCTTCCCGGGGCGCTCTTGCACCGCCCTGGACGCCGGCTGGGAGCCGGCTGACCGCCCGAACCGGGCATATGGTCACGCTCCGCCCGGCGCCGGGCACCGGCTTGGCGGGCACCGGGCGAAGCGTTGACCGATCTCCCAGCCGTCTCCCAGGGATCCCCAGGCACTCCTGATCCACCGGGCCCCGGAAACGCCGGAAAGGGCCCGGCACGCCCCCGGAAACGCCGCGGCGGAGCGGACCGGCCCCACCGGGCCGTCCCGCTCCGCCGCGGACCGACGGCTACAGCTCCTTGCGGAACGCCTCGGCGACCTTGAGGAAGATCGAGTTGCCCTCGACCTCGCCGATCGAGATCCGCACGCCCTCCGGGAAGGGGCGGACGATCACGCCGGCCTCGGCGCAGGCCGCGGCGAAGTCCTGCGAGCGCTCGCCCAGCTCCAGCCAGACGAAGTTGGCCTGCGAGTCCGGGATCTCCCAGCCCTGGGCGCGCAGCCCGGCCACCACCCGGGTCCGCTCCTCGACCAGCGCCTCGACCCGGACCATCAGGGCCTCCTCGGCGCGCAGCGAGGCGACCGCGGCGTCCTGGGAGAGCTGGGTGACGCCGAACGGCACCGCGGTCTTGCGCAGCGCGTTCGCCACCGGCTCGTGGGCGATCGCGAAGCCGACCCGCAGCCCGGCCAGGCCGTACGCCTTGGAGAAGGTGCGCAGCACGCAGACGTTCGGGCGGTCCCGGTAGAGGTCGATGCCGTTGGGCACCTCGGGGTCGCGGATGAACTCGATGTACGCCTCGTCGACGACGATCAGCACGTCGGCCGGGACGGCGTCCAGGAAGCGCTCCAGCTCGGCGCGGTGGATCACGTTGCCGGTGGGGTTGTTCGGGTTGCAGACGAAGATCAGCCGGGTCCGCTCGGTGACCGCGGCGAGCATCGCGTCCAGGTCGTGGTCCCCGCCGGCGGTGAGCGGCACCGGGACCGGGGTCGCGCCGGCGACCTGGGTGATGATCGGGTAGGCCTCGAAGGAGCGCCAGGCGAAGATCACCTCGTCGCCCGGGCCCGCGGTCGACAGGATCAGCGACTGGGCGACGCCGACCGAGCCGGTGCCGGTGGCGATGTGCTCGGCCGGGACGCCGAAGTGTTCGGCCAGGACGGCGGTCAGCTCGGTGACGGCCATGTCGGGGTAGCGGTTGAGCCTGCCGGCCGCCGCGACCGCCGCCTCCAGGACGCCGGGGAGCGGCTCGTAGGGGTTCTCGTTCGACGACAGCTTGTAAGCGTCGGCGCCGGCGGGCTTGCCGGGCTTGTAGGTGGGGATGCCGTCCAGGGTCGGCCTGAGGCGGGGGCCCTGTGCTGCGGTCACGGTCGGTCTCCTTCGGTCTTTCCGCTGCGTTCGCCCACCACGGTCGGGGTCACCGCCGTGCCCGGGCTGTCGGAACGCCTTGCGGTTCCACCCCGGTCGGGTGCCCTGAACGATACCGACCGTGCTCACCCGTAGGAGTGAGATGCCCGGTCGGGTTACAGGTGCGGATCAGCCATTCTGCGGGTCCCTTTGGCACATGTCAGAGGTAAAGCGGCTGGTTCCGTACGGGGATCGAAGGGGCGCACACGGGCTCACTCGTGGAGAAACGTATCTCCACAGGCTCCGAATGCGCCGGTCACAGACCCTTGTCAGGAGCCATACGATCGGTCCGCCATGACAGCAGCAGCCAACCAGAGCGGTCGGCGACCCACCACCTCAAGGCGTCTGGAGCGGGCCGGCATCCGGGATGTGGCAGCAGCCGCCGGAGTGTCGATCACCACCGTCTCCGACGCGCTGAACGGGAAGGGCCGCCTGCCCGACGAGACCAGAAGCCGGGTGCGCGAAGTCGCCGAGCGCCTCGGTTACCGCCCCTCGGCGGCCGCACGGACCCTGCGCACCGGACGGTCCGGCCTGATCGGCCTGACCGTCACCACCTACGGCGAAGAGCCCTTCACCTTCACCGAGTTCGCCTACTTCGCCGAGATGGCCCGGGCCGCCACCAGCGCCGCCCTGGGCCGCGGCTACGCGCTGGTGGTGCTGCCCGCCTCCTCCCGCCACGACGTCTGGGGCAACATCGCCCTGGACGGCACCGTCGTGATCGACCCGCCCGACCAGGACCCGCTGGTCAGCGAGCTGTACCGGTCCGGCGTCCCGGTGGTGAGCGACGGCAAGCCGGGCAACTGCCCGGTCACCGCCTGGGTCGACAACGACCACGAGGCCGCCGTGCTCGGCATCCTCGACCACCTCTCCGAGGCCGGCGCCCGCCGGATCGGCCTGCTCACCGGCACCAGCACCGACACCTACACCCGGCTCTCCACCGAGGCCTACCTCGGCTGGTGCGCCAAGGTCGGGCAGGAGCCGGTCTACGAGACCTACCCCGCGCACGACCCGGCCGCCGGCGCCGTCGCCGCCGACCGGCTGCTCGCCCGCCCCGACCGGCCGGACGCCGTCTACGGCCTGTTCGACCCCAACGGCACCGACCTGCTGGCCGCCGCCCGCCGCTACGGCCTGCGGGTGCCGGACGACCTGCTGCTGGTCTGCTGCAGCGAGAGCGACGTCTACGCCACCACCGAGCCGCCGATCACCACCCTGTCGCTCAAGCCGCGCCGGATCGGCACCACCGTGGTGAACCTGCTGATCGACGCCATCGAGGGGGTGGACTCCGGCACCGGCGTCGACATCGCCCGGCTCTTCCCGCCCCGCTTCCGCACCGCCGGCACCGGCCCGCCGCCCGGCACCCTGATGCCCACCGAACTCATCGTCCGCGCCTCCTCCCAGCGGCGGAGCCCGCGCACCACGGTCAGCCCGCCCCGCCCGCCGGGCGAGGTGTGACCCCGGGACCGCACCCCACGGGCTGTGGTCCGGACCTGCCGAGTCGGGACAAAACGGACCTGACGGACCGCCCGGCTGACGCTCCGGAGGATTGGATACCCACCAGGTGACGACGCCGGGAGAGTGGTCTTCCTATGATGGGCGAATGACACCCGAGGACCGCTTCCCCGGGCCTGAACACCCGGACTCAGGCCCACGCCACCAGCCGGACCTCGACGTGCTGCCGTACGGCACCTATTACGAACCGGAACCCGTCGCCGGCTACGCCGGGGGCGGGTACGAGGCCGAGACCTACAGCGGCTACGGCGGCGCCCGGTACCTCGAACAGCACTGGCCGGCCGCCGGCCCCGAGCACGGCCACACCGTGCACGCCCCCAACGGCCAGCCCGAGCACCCCGGTTACGAGCCGACCCTGCCCGACCACCCCTCCCCCGCGCACGGCGGCCACCCCGGCGCCCGGGACCCCGGCGCCCAGAGCGACGACCCGCCGACCATCGAGCTCGGCCCCCCGCTCGCCGAACCCGGGCTGCCCTACCACCCGTACCCGGCCCCCGGCCCCGGCGAGCCGCCCGGCCCGCTCTACGTGGTCGGCGACGTGCACGGCTACCTCGACGAGCTCCGCGCCGAACTCCGTCAGCAGGGCATCATCGACGCCGACGGCCACTGGTCGGCCGGGCGCTCCCGGATCTGGTTCCTCGGCGACTTCACCGACCGCGGACCGGACGGCATCGGCGTCATCGACCTGGTCATGCAGCTCGCCGCCGAGGCCGCCGCGGCCGGCGGCTACTGCCGTGCCCTGATGGGCAACCACGAACTGCTCTTCCTGGGCGCCGCCCGGTACGGCGACGAGCCGGTCCAGTCCACCGCCGGCACCGCCTCCTTCCTCGCCGCCTGGCGGCTCAACGGCGGCCAGCAGAGCGACCTGGAGCGCCTGGAGGGGCACCACATCAGCTGGCTCTCCCGGCTCCCGGCGATCGCCCTGGAGGACGGCCACCTGCTGCTGCACTCCGACACCACCGCGTACCTGGAGTACGGCGAGTCCATCGCCGAGGTCAACGACGCCGTCCACGACCTGCTCGCGGACGAGGGCGTCGACGAGTGGTGGGACTGCTTCCGCCGGTTCACCAAGCGCTTCGCCTTCCGCGGCGACGCCGGCCCGCTGGCCGTCCGCGAACTGCTGGAGACCTACGGCGGCACGCGCGTGGTGCACGGGCACAGCCCGATCCCGTACCTCACCGGCGCCGTGCACGCCGACGACGGCATGCCGCCGCACGTCCCGGGCCCGTACGTCTACGCGGAGGACCTGGCCGTCGCCATGGACGGCGGCGTGACCATGGAGGGTCGGCTGCTGGTCTCCCGCCTGCCGGTCTGAACCGGCGGCGGGCCGGGGCGCGCCACGGCGGCCGGACCCTCCGCGGTCCGGCCGGTCCTCCGCCCGCCCCTCCCGGCGTTCGGCCCGGCGTTCGGCCCGGCTCGGTGACCGTTCGCCGATCACCCCTTGATGGGCACCGGCCGCCCGGCGGATCGTGGGGACGACACCCCGCAGCCTCCTCCCGACCGGAGCCCACCATGACCGCCCTCCGCGTGAAGGCCTTCGACCACCTCGTGCTCAACGTCCGCGACATCGGGCGTTCGCTGGAGTTCTACAGCGGGCTGCTCGGCCTGGAGCCCGTCCGGCTCGACGAGTGGCGGGCCGGGGAGGCCCCGTTCGTGTCCGTCCGGATCACCCCCGAAACGATCATCGACCTCACCGACCGACCACGCGGCGGGTCCAACGTCGACCACATCTGCCTCACGGTCGACCCGCTCGACTGGCAGGAGGTGATCGACGCCGGCACCTTCACCGTCCTGGAGGGCCCCGTCGCCCGCTTCGGCGCCCGCGGCACCGCCACCTCCGTCTACGTCCGGGACCCGGACGGCAACACCGTGGAACTCCGCTGGTACCCCGCGGACGCCGGGGACGGCGCGGAGCCGGCGGCGGGGTGACCCGCGGCGGGCGACGACGAAGGCCCCCGGCCCCGGCGGGCGCGCCGGGACCGGGGGCCTTCGCGACGCGCCGCCACCCCGGCCGCACCCCGAACCGGTTCGTGGACGGGCGGAAGACGCCGTGGCCGGCCCCGGAAACGGGCACCCCTCCCGGGACACGGTCCGTCCCCGGAAGCGGTGCCCGTCACGGCACGCGGATGCGTCAGTCGGCGAGGGGGAGGTAGACCTTGTTGCCGCGGGCGGCGAACTCGGCGGACTTCTCGGCCATGCCGGCGATCGCCTCGGCGTCGACGCCGGAGGCGACCGCGGTGGAGCCGTCGCCGTGCTCGTCGCGGATCTTCTGGGAGATCTTCATCGAGCAGAACTTCGGGCCGCACATCGAACAGAAGTGGGCGGTCTTGGCGGGCTCGGCGGGGAGGGTCTCGTCGTGGAAGTCGCGGGCCGTCTCCGGGTCGAGGGCCAGGTTGAACTGGTCCTCCCAGCGGAACTCGAAGCGGGCGTCGGACAGGGCGTCGTCCCAGGCCTGCGCGCCGGGGTGGCCCTTGGCCAGGTCGGCGGCGTGGGCGGCGATCTTGTAGGTGATGACGCCGGTCTTCACGTCGTCCCGGTTGGGCAGGCCCAGGTGCTCCTTGGGGGTGACGTAGCAGAGCATCGCGGTGCCCCACCAGGCGATCATCGCGGCGCCGATGCCCGAGGTGATGTGGTCGTAGCCGGGCGCGACGTCGGTGGTGAGCGGGCCGAGGGTGTAGAACGGGGCCTCGTCGCAGATCTCCTTCTGGAGATCCATGTTCTCCTTGATCTTGTGCATCGGGACGTGGCCCGGGCCCTCGATCATCACCTGGACGTCCCTGGCGCGGGCGATCCGGCCCAGCTCGCCCAGGGTCTGCAGCTCCGCGAACTGGGCCTCGTCGTTGGCGTCGGCGATCGAGCCGGGGCGCAGGCCGTCACCGAGGGAGAAGGTGACGTCGTAGCTCGCGAGGATGTCGCAGAGCTCCTCGAAGTTGGTGTGGAGGAAGTTCTCCCGGTGGTGCGCCAGGCACCAGGCGGCCATGATCGAGCCGCCGCGCGAGACGATCCCGGTCTTGCGGCGGGCGGTCAGCGGCACGTAGCGCAGCAGCACCCCGGCGTGCACCGTCATGTAGTCGACGCCCTGCTCGCACTGCTCGACGACCGTGTCGCGGTAGACGTCCCAGCTCAGCTCCTCGGCCTTGCCGTCGACCTTCTCCAGCGCCTGGTAGAGCGGCACGGTGCCGATCGGCACGGGGGAGTTGCGCAGGATCCACTCGCGGGTGGTGTGGATGTTGCGGCCGGTGGAGAGGTCCATGACGGTGTCGGCGCCCCAGCGGGTGGCCCAGGTCATCTTCTCCACCTCCTCCTCGATCGAGGAGGTGACCGCGGAGTTGCCGATGTTGGCGTTGATCTTCACCAGGAAGTTGGTGCCGATGACCGCCGGCTCGACCTCGGGGTGGTTCACGTTGACCGGGATGACCGCGCGGCCGCGGGCCACCTCGTCGCGGACGTACTCGGGTGACAGGCCCTCGCGCAGGGCGACGAACTCCATCTCGGGCGTCACGGTGCCGCGCTTGGCGTGGGCGAGCTGGGTGACGGCGACGCCGTCCCGGCCGCGCAGCGGGCGGCGCGGGCGGCCGGGGAAGACCGCGTCGAGGTTGCGCAGGTCCCCGCCGCGCGGGGCGGTGTGCTTGATGCCGTCGTCCTCGGGGCGGGCCTCGCGGCCGTCGTACTCCTCGACGTCGCCGCGCTGCCGGATCCACGCGTCGCGCAGCGCGGGCAGGCCGCGCCGCACGTCGGGTTCGTAGGCCGGGTCGGTGTACGGGCCGGAGGTGTCGTACAGCGGGACGCGCCCGCCGTTGGTGAGCACGACCTCGCGGTACGGCACGCGCAGGTCGGGGCGGGAGCCCTCGCGGTAGGCCTTGCGCCAGGCCGGGGTGGGGTAGCCGGTGCCGGCGCTGGTGACGGCGCCGCCGGCGGGGGAAGGCCGCTCGGCGGACTGCGGCCGGACAGACTGCGGCTGTGCATCGAAGGTGGTCATCGGACCTCAAACTCCCTACGCCGGCATTACCCGGTCAGGTTCCTGCGGTCGACGCAGCCGCCGGTCCGTCCGTCGACGTCCCGTTCAGCGCCCTCTCAGCCCGGTGCTCCGAGCTCCCGCGTCCGCAGGCGGTGTTGCCCGCGCATGACGTCCAACACCGTAGCGAGCCGATCGCCCGAGGTCCAGAGGGGGTCGGGGAGGGGGAACGTCGAGGTCCGGACGGTGAACGGCGGGCGCGGAGCCGTCCGTACGGGCAGACTGGCCACGGTAGCGGACGAGGCGAGGGAGGGCCGGCGTGGTCGGGAGCACGGGGCGGGTGACCGGGGCGGTCGGCGCGGGACTGGTCGGCGAGGTGATGGTGCACGTGCCGGAGCGTCAGGGGACCGAGGCCTTCCTCGCGTACCTGGCGGTCCCCGGCGACCGGCTGACGGTGGGAACGCCGGTGGTGGTGATCGAGTACCAGCCGCCGAGGACGGTGTACGTGGCTCCGATCGGTCCCTGAGACGGCCGCGAGGGTGTCGCGGACGGGCCGCCGGCCTGCGGCCCGGTCCGTCCGTGACACCCCGATGACGGTCCGGTGACGACCTTGTGACGGTCCGTCATGTCCTTTCCCTTTCCTGCGGCCGTGCCCCGGCGGACAATCCCAGACGGCGCATCTCCTGCGCCTGAAGGGGGAGTTGAACCATGGCACTTGTCATCGCCCTGACCGTCGTCGGGGCACTGATCCTGGGAATCACGCTCTTCAAGCTCATGTGGCGGGTGGCCGAGCCGAACGAGGCACTGATCATCTCCGGTTCCCGCCACCGCACCGAGGGGGTCGGCGACGGGCTGGGGTTCCGGATCGTCACCGGCCGGGGCACCCTCGTCACCCCCGGCCTGCAGGGGGTCCGGCGGCTCTCGCTGGACCTCAACGAGGCCGAACTGAACGTCGAGTGCGTCACCACGCAGGGCATCCCGGTCCGGGTGAAGGGCGTGGTGATCTTCAAGGTCGGCGACGACGACGTCTCGATCGCCAACGCCGCCCGCCGCTTCCTGGACCAGCAGAAGCTGATCAGCCAGCGCGTCCACAACGTCTTCGCCGGCCACCTGCGCTCGATCGTCGGCGGCCTCACCGTCGAGGACATGATCCGCGACCGCGAACGGCTCACCGGCGAGACCCGGGCCGCCTCCGGGCTGGAGATGGAGAAGCTCGGGCTGATCATCGACACCCTGCAGATCCAGGAGATCATCGACCCGACCGGCTACATCAAGAACCTGGCCATCCCGCACGCCGCCGCCGTCCAGCGGGACGCCCGGATCGCCCAGGCCGCGGCGGACCGGCTGGCCACCGAGGCCGAGCAGGAGGCCGCCGCCCGCAAGGCCGAGGCCACCCGCGACAGCGAGATCCAGCAGTCCTCGTACCAGGCCGAGATGGACACCGCCACCGCCCGCGCCCGGCAGGCCGGTCCGCTGGCCGACGCCGCCGCCCGGCAGCAGGTCGTCGTCCAGGAGACCAGGGTCGCCGAGCTGGAGGCCCAGCGCACCGAGCAGCAGCTCCAGATCGAGGTGCGCAAGCCCGCGGACGCCCGCGCCTACGACACCCGCACGACCGCCGAGGCGTCCCGGGACGCGCGGATCTCCGCCGCGCAGGCGAAGGCCCGGGAGACCGAGCTGGCGGCGGCGGCCGAGGCCAGCCGGGTGCGGATCGCGGCCGAGGCGGACGCCGAGGCGACCAGGGTGCGCGGCCTCGCCGAGGCGGAGGCGACCACGGCCACCGGGCAGGCCGAGGCGTCCGCGGCCGAGGCGCTCGGCCTGGCCGAGGCGACGTCGGCGCGGGCGATCGGGCTGGCCCGCGCCGAGGGCATCAAGGCGCGCGCCGCCGCCCTGGCGGAGAACCAGGACGCGGTGGTGGCCCAGGAGCTGGCGGAGCAGTGGCCGCAGATCGTCAAGGCCGCCGCGGAGTCCTTCGGCAACGTCGAGCACATGGTGCTGCTCAACGGTGCCGACGGGATGGGCGAGCTGTTCGCCAAGGCGCTCGCGATGGGCGGCACCGGGCTCGGGCTGGCCCGGCAGCTGCTGTCCACGGTCGGCCCGGAGGGTGCCGCCGGCACCGGTGGGCCGGCCCCGGCGGCGACCGCCGCGGTCTCCGTCCCGGTGCCGGTCGACGCGGTGCCCGTCGCCTTCCGCGACCGGGACGCCGAGGAGGACTGACCGTTCTGGGTAGCCCGGGCGCGCCCGCCTGAGTACGGGTACTCAGGCGGGCGCGCCCGGATCCGCCCGACGATGGGACCATGCATCCAGCAGCCACCGCGCGGATCGGCATCACCGCCGTCGGAGCCCGGCTCCCCGCCCGCCGCCTGACCTCCCAGCAGCTCCAGGACGAGATCACCGCCGGCGGCCGACTGCGCCTGCCGGAGCGGACCTTCGAGAAGGCCACCGGCATCGTCACCCGGCACTTCGCGGCCGACGGCGAGTACGCCTCCACCCTGGCCGTCGGCGCCGCCCGGCGCGCCCTGGCCGCCCGCGGGCTGGACCCGGCCGACATCGACCTGCTGCTGTTCGCCTCCGCCACCCGGGACGTCGTCGAGCCCGCCACCGCCCACCTCGTGCAGGCCGAACTCGGCTCCCGCGCCCACGCGTTCGACGTCAGCAACGCGTGCAACAGCTTCCTCAACGGGATCGACCTGGCCCGCGCGATGATCCTGGCCGGACGCGCCCGCCGCGCCCTGGTGGTCACCGGAGAGACGCCCAGCCGGGCGATGCGCCGGGACCCGAGCGGCGCCGAGCAGTTCCGCGAGGGCTTCGCCGGCTACACCTTCGGCGACGCGGGCGCCGCCGTGGTCGTCGAGGCCGTCGAGCGCGGCGGCATCCTCGACGTGGAGACCGAGACCGCCTCCGAGCACTGGGCGGTCGGCGGCATCCCCGGCGGCGGCTCGCGCCACCCGCGCGGCGACGAGTACAGCTACTTCCGGGGCGGCGGGACCGAGTTGCGCGGCGTCTTCGAGAAGATCGGCCTGGACATCCTGACCCGGGTGGCCGCCCGCACCGGCCTCGGCTGGGACGACTACGCCCGGGTGCTGGTGCACCAGGTGACCGTGCCCTACCTGGAGCGGTTCGTCGAGGTCACCGGGGTGCCGGAGGAGAAGCTGGTGGTGACCGTGCCGGAGCTGGGCAATGTCGCCAGTGCCACGATCGGCGTGCAGCTCGACCGAATACGCGACGGGCTGGCGCCCGGCGACAAGGTGCTGATGCTCGGCCTCGGCGGTGGCGTGAGCCTGATGACGATGGTCTGGGAGGCGTCGTGAGCGAGCTCTGGGTGATCGTGCCCGCCTACCAGGAGGAGCGCCGGATCACCGGCACCCTGGAGGCCCTCGCCGCCCAGCGGGACCGTGAGTTCACCCTGCTGGTCGCCGACAACGGCTCCACCGACGGCACCGTCGACGCGGTCCGCGCCTTCGCCGCCCGGGCACCGTTCCCGGTCGAGGTGCTGGTCGAGCCGGAGAAGGGGGTCGGCTCGGCGGTCGACACCGCGTTCCGGCACGCCATCGCGCGGGGCGCCGGACTGCTGGCCCGCACCGACGCCGACTGCCTGCCCGAACCCGGCTGGACGGCCGCCGCCCGGTCCGCGCTGCGCGGCGGAGGGGGCCTGGTCTGCGGCCGGGTCACCGCCCGCCGGGACGAGCACGGTCCGGCCGGGCGGGCCGTCTTCCTGGTGCTGGTCGCGCTCGGCGCGTTCTTCGGCCGGATCCGGCCCGCGCACCGGCTCCGGCACGGCTACCTGACGCCGTACCGGATGCACGCGGGCAACAACATGGCGATCACCGCCGAGCTGTACCAGGCGGTCGGCGGCATGCCCCGGCGGCCCTCGCCGACCGACCGGCTGTTCGTCAACCTGGTCCGCCGGCACACCACCGCGATCGTCCACCGCCGCGACATGGTGGTGCAGAACTCCACCCGGCGGATCCGCGCCTACGGGGTGGTCGGCACCGCCCGCTGGTACCTGGACCGCGGCTCGGGCTCCCGCGCCGCCGACGTCCGCTGACCCCGGCGCGGCGCCCTCCGGCCACCGACCGCCACGACCGCTCCCGCCACCGACTCCCGCCGTCCGCCGCAACCCGAGGACCTCCCGTGCTCGACCGGCTCGCCCACGACCTGCGCACCGTCCACCCCGACCGCCCCGCCGTCCTGCGGCACACCCGGTTCGGCACCACCCGGGTCGAGATCCGCCGCGGCGAACTCGCCGAACTGGCCGCCGGCTACGCCGTCGCCCTGCACGCCCGCGGCCTGCGCGACGGCGACACCCTCGGCATCGCCGTCCGCCCGGGCCCGCGCTCCCTCGCCGTCCTGCTCGCCGCCCAGCGGCTCGGCCTGCGCACCGCCGTCCTGGACCCGACCGCCGGCCCCGACGTGGTGGCCGCCCGGCTCGCCCTGGCCCGGCCCGACCTGGTGCTCGCCGACGCCGCCGCCCAGGCGGTGGCCGGCTGGGCCGGGCCGCTCGCCCGCCGCGCCGACCTCGCACTGCCCCCGCTGGGCCTGCTCGGCCCGGTCGCCACGCTCGGCCGCCGGCTGCCCGGCTGCGCGCCCCGGCTGCGGACCGGCCGCTTCGGCGCCTCGGTGCCGCGCGTCCCCGGGCACGACGTCCCGCCGCGCGAGGGGGACGCCGTGATCGTCTTCACCTCCGGCACCACCGCCCGCCCGCGCGCCGTGGTGCACTCCCGCGCCGGGCTGGCCGCCGGACTGGAGACCGTCGGCGGGCTCGTCGGCCCGCGGCCGGACACCGTGGTGCTGGGCGGCACCTTCTTCGTGCTGGTGCCCGCGCTCGCGGCCGGCGCCGCGGTCGCCCTGCCGGCCCGCGGCCCCGCCGCGCTCGCCCGCCAGCTCGCCCTGCTCACCCCCGCCCACACCTACCTCACCCCGCCGCAGCTGCGCGCCGCGCTCGCCGCCGGGGCCCGGTTCACCGGCAGGGTCTGGACCGGCTCGGCACCCGCCGACGCCGCCCTGCTCCGCCGGGTCAAGCAGGCCGGCGCCGAGCAGGCCTGGGGCGTCTACGCGCTCACCGAACTGTTCCCCGCCGCGGCCGTCGAGGAGGCCGAGAAGAGCGCCTTCACCGGCCCCGGCGACCTGGTCGGCGCCCCGCTCCCGGGGGTGCGCACCGGCCTCGGCCCCGACGGCGAGCTGCTGCTCACCGGTCCCGGCGCCCGGCACCGCTACCTGGGCGAGGAGCCCGAACCCTGGGTGCGCACCGGCGACCGCGCGGAACTCGCCCCGGACGGCCGGATCGTCCTGGCCGGCCGGCTCAAGGACATGGTGCTGCGCCGCGCCGAGAACATCTACCCGGGCCTCTACGAGCCGGCCCTGCACCTGCCGGGCGTCGAGCTGGCCGTGCTGGTCGGTGTCCCGGACGGGCAGGGCGACGAGCGCCTGGTCGCGCTCGTCCAGCCCTCGCCGGGCACCGACCGGCAGCGGCTGCGCGGCGCGCTGGCCGGCCCGCTGGAGCGGATGGGCTCGGCCCGGCCGGACGCCGTGCTGTTCGGCGAGGTGCCGCTGGCGGGCCGCTCCCGCAAACCCGACCGGGCCGCCGCCTCGGCCCGCTGCGCCCGGGAGCTGGCCCGGTGATCCGCGCACGCCGCCGCGAACCGGCGCCCCGTGAACGGGCCGCCGCCGAACCGACCGCCGCCGAACCGACCGCCGTCGAACCGGTCACCGCCGAACCGGTGCCGCACCGACCGACCCCCGTCGAACGGGCCGGCGCCGAACCGACACCCCGGGAGCCGACCGCCGTCGAACCGGCACCCGTCGAGCCGGCACCCCACCGCACGGCGCCCCACCGCACGGCACCGCGCGAGCCCGCGCTGCACCGCGCGGCCCGCCGCCGGGACCGCCGGGTCTACCTGCGCAGCCACCCGCTGCTGTTCGCCCTGCTCGCCGCCACCCGCCGCCACCCGGTCGTCCGGTTCGGCCGCACCGTCCTGGTGCACGGCGGCGAGGCGTACCACGAGGCGCTCACCCGGATCCCGCTGGACCGCACCGCGCCCGGCACCACCGGCGGGGCCGCGGCCGAACTCACCTCCGGTGGTGCGCTGTTCGACCAGGAGGGGGCCGAACACCGCACCGCCCGCCGGGAACTGGCGGCCGGCACGGGCGCCGCCGCCGTGGACCGGCTCCGGCCGCACTGGCGGCGGGTGCTCACCGCCCGGGTCCCGGAGCTCGCCACCGGAGAACTCGAACTCGTCGCACTGGCACGGGAGCTGGCCGGAGTGACGGCCGTCGTGCTGACCGGTGCGACGGCCTGCCCGCACGCCCTGGCCGGCGCCGCCGCCGAGGCCGCCTCGGCGGCCGCCCGCGACCACCTGCCCGGTCCCCGGCCGCGCGGCGCCGCCCGCACGGCCGCCGCCCGCGCCGCCGACCTGGCCGCCCTGCTGCCCGACCCCCGGGACGCCGTGGTCGCCGTGGCCGCCGTCAACACCACCGTCGCCGCGCTCCCCCGGGCCGCCGCCTGGTGCGCGGACGCCGGGCTCTGGCCCCGCGCCGACGCCGCCGGCGCGCCCGCGCTGGCCACCGAACTGCTCCGCCTCACCGCGCCCTCGCCGCTGCTCCCCCGGGTGGCCGCCGCCGACGCCGAGCTGGCCGGCCGGCGGGTCCGCGCGGGCGACCGGCTGGTCCTGGTCGCCCGGCACGCCGCCGGGGCGCACCGCCCGGCGCCGCCCCCCGGGCCCGCCGCCGCCCAGGCGGTGTTCGGCGCCGGCCCGCACGCCTGCCCGGGCGCCGGGGTGGCCCGCGCCCTGCTCGCCGAACTGCTGCTCGCGCTCGCGCCGTACGCGCCGGTGGTCACCGGTGCCCGGGCCGACCGCCGGGCCGCCCTGCCCGGCTGGGCCGAGCTCACCCTGCGCGCCACCCGCACCCCCGGCTGACCCCCGCCTCCCGCACCCCCGCCCGTTCCCCTCAGCCGGGCCCGCCACCAGCCCCCGCCGCCCGTCCCCATCACCCGGACCACCGAGGAGACCCCCCGATGCGGATCGCCGTCACCGGCGCGAGCGGCTTCTGCGGCTCGCACGTCGTCCGGGCCGCCGTCGCCGCCGGCCACGAGGTGGTTTGCCACGGCCGCCGGCCGGGCCCGGCCGGCCGGCACGTCCCGTGGGACGCCACCGCCGGGGACCCGGACTTCACCGGCGCCGACGCGGTCGTGCACTGCGCCGCCGCCGTCGCCGACCTGCCCCGGGGAGCCGGCGCCGAGGCCGTCCAGCACGCCGTCAACGTCACCGGCACCGAGCGGCTGCTGCGCGCCGCCGGGGACCGTCCGCTCGTCTGGGTGTCCAGCGCCAGCGTCTACGACCCGAGGGCGGCGCACGGGTCCGTCCGGGAGGACCACCCCACCGGAACCGGCCACCTCAACGCCTACGGACGGACCAAGGCCGCCGGGGAACGGCTCGCGCTCGCGGCGGGCGCCGTGGTGCTGCGCCCGCGCGCCGTCTACGGCCCCGGGGACCCGCACCTGGTGCCCCGGCTGCTGGAGCGGGTCCGGCACGGCCGGCTGCTGCTGCCCGGCGGCGACGTCCCGCTCAGCCTCACCGCGGTGCAGAACCTCGCCGACGCCTGCCTGTCCGCGGTCGGCGCGGGCCGCACCGGCGACCGCCCGTGGACACCGGTGGCCCACAACATCGCCGACGCCCGCCCCTACCGGCGGGACGAGGTGGTCCGCGCGGTGCTGGCCGCGCACGGGGTCCGCGCCCGGATCCACCACGTCCCGGCCCCCCTGGCCCGGCTGGCCGCCCGCACCGGACGGCTGCCCGGGCTGACCCCGTACGCGGTGGACCAGCTCTCCCGCGGCATGGTGCTGGACCTCGCCCGGGCCCGCGCCCAGGGCTGGCGGCCGCACCGCGACCTCGACGACTTCCTGCGCGAGGGGACCGGCCGGCCCCCGGGAACGCCGGACGCCCGCGCCCCCCTGGGAGGGGACGCGGGCGCCGGGACCGCTCGCTAGTTCTTCGCGGCCTTCTTCACCAGGATCACCACGGCGGCGGCGATGCCGACCACCACCAGCGCCTTCACGGCGAAGGCCAGCAGTGCGCCGACCACGCCGAAGACGAACGCCAGCAGGTTCCAGGCGAGTACCAGCACCAGCACCGGCACGACGATGTTCCGCACCCACGAGGGCAGCGACTTCCAGAGCTCAGCCATGTCCGTTCCTTCTCTCCCCGGGGGGTCGGCTGCCGTCCGGTGCCGCATCCCGTTCACTTTCGGTACTTCGATCGTACGGTGGCGCAGGGGGCGGAACGAGGCCCAACGGCCCCGAGAGAACCCGGAGATCACCCCGACCCCGGCCCCCGGGTGGACCCCCGGTGCGACCTCGGGGAACTCCCCGGGAACGCACCGGACGAGGCCCGGGAACGCCGCCGCGGCGGGCCTCAGACCGGCCAGCGCTCCCCGCGCCAGGCGGCGTCCCAGAACATCCACTCGTACCGCGAGGTGGTGACGAAGTGCTCGGTGACCCGGCGCCGTTCGGCGGGGGAGAGCTCCTCCCCGAGGCGGTCGGTGAGCGCCAGCACCCGCCGCACCACCGACTGGAAGGCCTCGTCGCCGTAGGTGGCGATCCACTTCGCGTAGAGCGGTTCGGGCGAGCCCTCGGCGAGCAGCCGCTCGCCGACCCGGGCGTAGATCCAGTAGCAGGGCAGCACCGCGCCGACCGCCTCCGCGAAGGAGCCCCCGTAGGCGGTGGCGAGCAGGTAGCTGGTGTAGGCGCGGGTGGTCGGCAGCACCGGCTCCGCGGCGGCGCCCTCCGCGGTGTCGCCGAAGGCGTCCAGGAACTCGGCGTGCATCCCCTGCTCGGCGGCCAGCGCGCCGATCGCGTCGTCGGCGAAGGCCCGCACCTCCTCCTCGCCGGGCGCCTTGGCCGCGCAGACGGCCAGCGCGCGGGCGTAGTCCCGCAGGTAGTGCGAGTCCTGGACGACGAAGTGGCGGAACGCCTCGCGGGGCAGGGTGCCGTCGGTCAGGCCGGCGATGAACGGGTGGTCGAGGATCTCGGCGTAGACCGGCTCGATCGCCGCCCAGAGTTCTTCGGTAAGGCTCAGGCTCATGCCCCGACCCTAACCGGCCCCCGCGGACCGCCCACCGGGGGCCGCTCCTCCACCGGGCGCCGGCCCTCCGCCCGGGAGGCCGGCCCTCCGGCGGGGTCAGTCCTCCGGCGGCGAGAAGACCACCAGCACCCGCAGTTCCTCGGTGACGTGGTGGAACCTGTGCGGTGTCCCGGCCGGCACGTAGACGACGGTGCCGCGGCCCACCGGGGCGGTCTCGTTCCCGACGGTCAGCTCGGCCCGGCCGCTGATCACCTGGTAGATCTCGTCCTGGGCGTGCGCGGTCTGGGTGTCGGCGTCACCGGGGGAGAGCGCGTAGAGGCCGGCGGACATCCGCGGCTCGCGCAGGAAGCGCAGGTACGCGCCGTCGTTGGCGGCGCGCTCGGCGTCCAGGTGGTCCAGCCGGAACAGCTTCATCGGGGCACCCCTCCTCGTGCGGGCCTCGGCCCACCGGCATTCAACACCACCGGAGCGGCCGGAACACCGTCTCCGCTTGACCGACCTGGGACGCTGGCCCCATGAAGGGTTTCGTCATCAAGACACTGATCAACGCGGCGGCCATCTGGGTCGCCGCCTGGATCGTCACCGGGATCACGCTCACCGGGGACGACTGGAAGCAGAAGACGCTCACGGTGATCGCCGTGGCGCTGGTCTTCGGCGTGGTCAACTGGCTCATCAAGCCGGTGGTGCAGCTGTTCTCCCTCCCGTTGTTCATCCTCACCCTGGGGCTGTTCACGTTCGTGGTGAACGCGCTGATGCTGTGGCTCACCTCGTGGGCCTCGGACAAGCTCGACCTGGACTTCCACGTCGACGGGTTCTGGGCGGCGCTGTTCGGCGCGCTGATCGTCAGCCTGGTCTCCTGGGGCCTCAGCCTCGCGCTCGACGACGACTGAGCGGGGCGGACGCCGCCCCCGCGCGGAAGGGGCCCGTACCCGGTGAACCACCCGGGTACGGGCCCCTTCGCTCTGCCTCCTGCGCCCGCCGGCGGCTCACCCGGCGTTCTCGCGGCCGTGCAGGATGAGTTCGAGCTGGGCGTCGAGGTCGCCGGCCGCGAACTCCTCGCCCATCGGCACCAGCCGGTCGGTGCGCGCCAGGAAGGCGATCAGCGGCGGCGCGGAGCCGCGCAGCACCGCGTCGCCCCCGGGGGAGCGCAGCACCAGACAGACCTCGGCGAGCTCCCCGCCGACCGGGTGGATGTACACGTCGCCCTCGCCCGACGGCCGGGCCAGCCCGTCGAGCAGCAGTTCGCGGGCGAAGACCCAGGTGACCGGCTCGTCGCCGGGCAGGTGGAAGGTGAAGCGGACCGCGTAGGGGTCGGCGGGGTCGTAGTCGAGGTCGACCACGATGCGGAAGGCGAGCTCGTGCGAGACCACCAGGTTCATGGTCAGGTGGCCCTGGACTGTGCTGTGCTGCATGGCGCCGACACCTCTCGTTCTGCCCGGCCGCGCGGGGGTGAGGGTTCGCGGTGCCCGGGCAAAGGAAGTTCGCTGACAGGGGGAGGGATTGCGTGCGGTACGTCCATTCTCATCGTCCCGGTTTGGGGACGTAGTGGACAAGGTGTGCTTTTTCAAATGGTGAGAGAGCGGAACCGGCCGGACCGGAGCGGCCCGGCCGGGTGCGACGGGATCGTCAGAGGACGAACGACGGCGTCATCGCACCGACACTGCGCCGCAGTTGGCCGGCGACGGTGGTCAGCCGGCCGGCCTGTTCGACGGGCAGCGAGAGCGCCATGGTGGCGACCACCGCGCCCACGGTGATCGGGACGGCCGCGCAGACGGTGCCGACCGCGTACTCCTGGCGCTCGACCACCGGCATGGTGGGGCGCACGGCGGCGATCCGGCGCAGCACCACCGACTCGTCGACGACGGTGGACGGGGTGAGGCCCACCGGTGGGTGCCGGGCGAGGTGGTCGCGCCGGGCCTCCTCGGGGAGTTGGCTGAGCAGGCACTGCCCGATCGCGTGGGCGTGCGCGGTGGCCCGGAAGTCGGCCCACGGCTCGACCGCCGGCTGGTGGACGCCGTCCACCGAGTCGACGACGGTCACCTCGCCGTCCTGGTAGAGGGCGAAGTAGACGGCCGCGCCGAGCTCCTCGCTTAACCGTTCCATCCTGACCCGCAGTCCGCGCCGTTCGGCCTGCCGGTCCTCGGCGCGGACGATCCCGTCGACCGATTCGCCGTAGACGAAGCGCCCGTCCGCCCGCCGCAGGTAGCCCTCGTGGGTCAGGGTGCGCAGCAGGTGGTAGGCGGTGCCGAGGGGCAGGCCGGCGGCGCGGGCGAGCTGCTTGGCGGAGGCCCCCTGCGGGAACGATCCGACGGTCTCCAGCAGGCGCAGCGCCCGCTGGACGGAGGAGATCAGGGTGGGCTGCCGTTCCTTGCGCGAGGTCCGCGTCGGCGGCGCCGTGCGTTCTGCGATCCGATCCATGGCCACAGCCAGCCCCCAGCCCGAGTCGTTGCACCGCACGGAAAAGCAAGCGGAGCGAATCACTCCGATTTACCCGATAGTCGCCCATTGCAGCACAGGCTCGGCGCGGCTGCAATGACTCTCGCACGGTTCGCTTGGCAAAATCCTTCAAATCAAAGGCAAAGTCTCAAGTTAACCTCAGATCAAAAGACCTGTTCAATGTTCATCATCGCTATCCAAGATCCATTCCGACTGTGAACCCACCACGGACGGACGCACCCGGAGCGGGCCGCGTTTCGGCCGCACCGGCCCGCGGGAGACTCCCGCACAACGCTCCGGCCCCGGAGGTCGCCATGCGCACCCCGCCCCGTCCCGTCGTCAGGCGCACCGCCCGGGCGATCCTGCTGGAGGTCGACCCGGACGACCCGGACGGCCCGGCCTCGATCGTGCTGATCAAGCGCGTCCGGCCCGACGCGCCGCACCCGTACTGGATCACCCCCGGCGGCGGCGTCGAACGGGACGACCGGACCGTGGTAGAGGCCCTGCACCGCGAGGTGGACGAGGAACTGGGCGGCAAGGTGGTCGACGTGGTCCCCGCCTTCGTGGACACCATCAGCCACGCCCTTCCCCACCCCCCGGCCGGGGGGACCGCCGCCGGCGACGACCCGCCGCCGCACCCGCACGGGGTCAAGGTCCAGCACTTCTTCGTCTGCCGGCTCGCCTCGATGGACCTCGACCGCCGGCACGGCCCCGAGGTGGACGAGCCCAACGGCGACTACGAGGTGGTCCGGCTGCCGTTCACCCGCGAGGGCATCACCTCGGTCAACGTCGTACCGCCCAGTCTGCGGGCCTACCTGGCCGCCAACATCGAGGGCGTCCGCGCGCTGCTCGCGCCCGACCTCGGCTGACGGCCGCCCGCCCGCCGCGCACCGGGCCGCCGGGACCGGGTCCGCCGGCTCAAGGCGCGGCCCGCCCGTCGGCCAGGTCGTGCCGGATCCGCTCCGCCGGGACCCCGGCCCGCAGCAGCACCCCCGCCGTCCGCCGGACCATCGCGGGCGGTCCGGCGAGGTACGCGGTCCGCCCGGCCCAGGGCCCGGAGCGCGCCACCGCCTCCGGCAGTCCGCCCGGCGGCGGCCCGGCGGCGGACGGCCCGGCCGCCCCGGCGCCGGCACCGGTGCCGGACAGCACCGGACGGACCGTGAGCCAGGGGTGCCGCTCGGCCAGCTCCCGCAGCGCCGCCAGCTCGTACAGCCCACCGGAACGGCGGGCGCCGTAGAACACCTCCACCGAGCGGCCCGCCCCGCCGCGGACGGCCACCTCCTCGACCAGCGCCCGCACCGGCGCGATCCCGGTCCCGCCGGCCACCAGCAGCAGGTCCGCCCCGTCCACGGGGTCCAGGGTCATCCCGCCGGCCGGCGGGCCGAGCCGCAGCACGTCACCGGGCCCGGCCCGGTGCACCAGCGCGTTGCTCACCCAGCCCGCCGGCACCGCCTTCACGTGGAAGGTGAGCAGGCCGTCCGGCCGGGGCGCCGAGGCGAACGAGTAGTGCCGCCAGACCCGCGGCCACCAGGGCGTCTCCAGGACGGCGTGCTGCCCCGCCCGGTACGGGTACGCCTGGTCCGGGCGGACGGTGAGCACCGCCACGTCCGGGGTGCGGCGCTCGTGCGCGACCACCTCGCCCCGCCACCAGGGCGGCGAGGTCCGGGCGTCCTCCTCCGCGGCCCCGGTCATGATCGAGGAGATCAGCCGGTAGACCCGGCGCCAGGCCAGCTCGGTCTCGGCGTTCCAGTGGTGACCCGCGTACCTGGCCAGCGCCGCCACCAGGCACTCGCCGACCGGGCCGTAGTGCTCGGTCAGCGTGCCGTACCGGCGGTGGCCGCGGCCCAGCGCGCTCAGGTATCCGCGCAGGCCCTCGGGATCCCCGGCGCCGCGGGCCGCCGCCAGCAGGGCGCGGAAGAGCCGGTCGCGCTGGACGTCCATGGCGGCCGGGAACAGCGCCCGGAGCTCGGGGTGGCCGAGGAAGATCAGCGCGTAGAAGTGCGCGGTGGCCCGGTCGGCGACCGGCTCGACCACCGCCAGGCTGCTCCGGATCAGCTCGATGTCCCGTGCGGTGGGCGGCAGTTCGGCCGCCGTCCGGATCTCCGGCGCGGGCACCGGGGGGTCGGCCGGGGCGGACCAGTTGAGGCCGGGCGCGCTGGTGAACAGCGGTGCGTGGGCGAGCCCGGTGGCCGGCGCGGCGTGGTCCGGCCGGCTCGGCGCGGGAACGGCGGGCGGCCGGACGGGCCGGGGCGGTACCGGCCTCGGCGGGGCGGCCGGAGGCGGGACGGCCTGCACCACGGCCTCCGGCGCGGCCGGGGGCACCGCGACCGGCACCGGACCGGCCGCCGGAAGGCCGGCCCGGGCGACCGGCGCGGCGGCCGGCGGCAGGTCCGGTGGAAGCGGTGGGGCCGGCGGGGCCGACGGCACCGGCAGGCCGGGCACCGCCGAGGCCGCCGCCGAGCCGTGCCCCGTCCGGACCAGAAGTGTTCTGCGGGACTTCACCGCAACGTTTCGAGTACCCAAGAGAATCGTTTCGCCTCCGGCCGGCCTTCGCCACCACCTGGCTTGTCTCTGCTGACGCCCAGGAAGCGTGGCATGCCCGGAGTACTCATCGGACAAATCGCGTGAAGCCCGGGACACCCGCCCCCGGGACGCGCTACTCTCGCTCGTTCCGCGGTCGCCCCGGGTGCCACTTCCACCACCCGGGGCGACCGCGTGGCACTCAGAGCCGCCGCAGCAGCAGGCCCGGCCGCTCGACGCAGTCCGCCACGAACCGGAGGAACCCGCCCGCGGTCCCGCCGTCGCAGACCCGGTGGTCGAAGGTGAACGACAGCTGGGTGACCTCCCGCACCGCCAGCTCCCCCTGGTGGACCCAGGGCTTGGCGACGATCCGCCCGACCCCCAGCATCGCCGCCTCCGGGTGGTTGAGGATCGGTGTGGAGCCGTCCACCCCGAACACCCCGTAGTTGTTGAGGGTGAAGGTCCCTCCGGTCAGCTCGGCCGGGACGATCGCACCGGTCCGCGCCGCCTCGGTCAACCGGCCGAGCTCGACCGCGAGTTGCTCGGTGCCGAGGCGCTGTGCGTCACGCACGACCGGAACGACCAGGCCGCGCTCGCCCTGCGCCGCGAAGCCGAGGTGCACCGCCCGGTGCCGCAGGATGCCCGAACCGTCCTCGGTCACACTGGAGTTGAGCTCGGGAAAGCGCTCCAGCGCGACCGTGCAGATCCTCGCGAGCAGCGCGAGCACGCTCACCCTCGGCCCCTCAGCGGCGTTCAACTGCCTCCGCAGCTCCATCAGTCCGGTGGCGTCGGCGTCCACCCAGCAGGTCGCGGCGGGGATCTCCCGGTGACTGCGGCCGAGCTTCTCGGCCACCGCCCGGCGCAGCCCGCGCAGCGGCACGACCGTCCCGGCGGCGGTCTCCACCGGCACGGCGGAGGACACCGTGGCAGGCACCGCGGCCGGTACGGCGGCCGGCGCGGAGACCCCGGCCGCGACCGCCCGTTGGACGTCCGACCGCATGATCAGCCCGTCCGGCCCGCTGCCGGTGACGGCCGCGAGGTCCACGCCCTGCTCCCGGGCCAGCCGCCGCACCAGCGGCGAGATCACCGGGGGCACGGCCGGCGCCGGAGCAGGAACGGGAGCTGGCGCGGGAGCCGGGGCGGGAGCCCGGACGGCGACGGGAACGGGCGGCGGCGCCGCCCCGGCCCCGACCCGGCGCCGCCGCCCGCCGCGCCCGGGCTCGGCGAC
>NZ_JBHJRC010000032.1:0-40949 GCF_042261735.1 Kitasatospora sp. NPDC056327
GCCCCGGAGGGGGCGCCGGGGCCGGGACGGAAGGTCCGCCGGGGCCGGGGCGGTAAGCCCCGCACCAGGTCAGCGGGCGATACTCCAGGCGATGCCGTCGAGGATGTCGTGCTCGCTGACGACCACCTCCGCGGCGCCCGTCCGCTCCATGATCTCCAGCAGCTCCAGCGCACCCGCCGCGATCACGTCCACCCGGCCCGGGTGCATCGACGGGATGGCCGCCCGCTCCGCGTGGGTGGCGTGCAGCAGCCGGTCGGCGATCTCCGCGACCCGCTCCCGGGAGATCCGCGAGTGGTGGATCGCCTCCGAGTCGTACCGGGGCAGGTCCTGGGCGATCGCCGAGACGGTGGTGACCGTCCCGGCCAGGCCGACCAGGGTGGCCGCACCGGTCAGCGGGACGGTCTCCCCGGCCCGGTCCAGCTCCGCCCGCACGTGCGCCCGCGCCTCGGCGATCTGCTCGTCCGAGGGCAGCTCGGCTCCGGCGAAGTGCCGCTCGGTCAGCCGGACGCAGCCGATGTCCACCGAGCGCGCCGCCTCGACGCCGTCCGCGCCGAGCACGAACTCGGTCGAACCGCCGCCCAGGTCGAAGACCAGGTACGGGGCGGCGAACTGACCGCCGGTGAGCTCCTTGGTGGCACCGACGAAGGACAGGTGCGCCTCCTCCTCGCCGCTGACCACCTCGGGCTCGACCCCCAGGGCCGCGCGGACGCCGTCGACGTACTCGGCGCTGTTCTCGGCGTCCCGGGAGGCACTGGTCGCGACGAAGCGGATCCGCTCGGGGCCCACCCCGAAGCCGGAGATCACCCCGGCGTACTCCCGGCACGCGGCGAAGGTGCGCTCCAGCGCGTCCGGGTGCAGCCGGCCGGTGCGGTCCACGCCCTGGCCCAGCCGGTTGATGGTCATCCGCCGGTCGAGGTCGGTGATCGCCCCGGTCTCCGGGTCGAGGTCCGCGACCAGCAGCCGGATCGAGTTGGTCCCGCAGTCGATCGCGGCCACCCGGGTCGTGGTCATGCGCCGGCCTCCCCCGCCTCGTCCGCCCCGCGCGCGGCCCGCTTGGCGGCGCGCTCGGCGGTCTTCTGCTCCTTGGCCGCGATCACGGCCCCGTGGTCCTGCTCCTTGGCCCGGTTGCGGGCCACCCGGTCACCGGCGGCCGCGACCTCGGCGGCGGAGACGCAGGGGCCCTTGGCCCACCAGTCCTCCAGCATGCCGATCGCCTCGTCGCCGAGCGGGTTGACGCCCTCGCCGGCCGCAAGCGAGTGGCCGACCAGCACGTGCAGGCACTTGACCCGGTCCGGCATGCCACCGGCACTCGGGAAGCCCTCCAGCACCTCGATGGCGTCCCGGCGGGCGATGTAGTCCTCGTGCGCCTTCCGGTACGCCTCGGCCAGCTCCGGCTCCTCGGCGAGCCGGGCGGTCTGGTCCTTCATCACGCCGTCGGCCTCCAGGGTGCCGATCAGCGAGGCCGCCTTGGGGCAGGTCAGGTAGTACAGCGTGGGGAACGGCGTGCCGTCCGGGAGCCGGGGGGCCGTCTCCACGACGTCCGGGTTGCCGCACGGGCAGCGGTGGGCCACGCCGCGCAGACCGCGCGGGACCCGGCCGAGCTGTGCGGCGATGGCCGCGACGTCCTCGTCGGAGACGTTGGGGTGGTTCTCAGTGGTCATGGGGGGAGCTGTCTCCAGCGGGGACGGGGGCGGGTGGTGAGGAGGGGGCGGGCTGCGCCGGGGCGGCCGGGGGCGGGGCGACGGGTGCCGCCGGGGCGGCGGCAGCGGCGTCCACGGAGTCCCAGACACTGGCGTACCAGGGCCGGGCGGCCTTGGCCGGAGCGGCGGCCGGACCGGCCGCGGGCGGTGGCGCGCCCAGCGCGGACTTCGCCGCGTCCCGGGCCGCCGGGTCCACCGCGATGTACGGGGTCTCCCCCGGCATCGCGTAGTGCAGCCGGGTGCGGGCCTGCGCCCTGACGTACTCCGGGTCCTGCCAGCGGGCCTTCTCCCGGCGCAGCTGCTCGACCTGCTGCCGGGCGTGCTCGGCCCGGGCCCGCTGGGCCGAGATCTCCGAGCGCTGCGAGATGAACTGCCGCGTCGGGTACGCCAGGATCGCCACCAGTGAGCAGAGCACCAGCACGAGGACGGTCGCCCGGCTCGTGAACCGGGGCCGGGCCGCCAAGCCCGGGATCCTCCAGCCTGCCATCTCCGGTGTCCCCTCCTGGTCGCGACGGTGCCCCGCCGTCCACCCTACGGGGTGAACGGCGGGGCACCGGTCAGGCGTGCGCTACCGGGCGGCCGGCGGGACCGGCCGGGCGCCGCCGGGCGGGCTCAGCCCTCGTGCTTGAACCGCGGGAAGGCGCCGCGGCCGGCGTACTCGGCGGCGTCGTCGAGGATCTCCTCGATGCGCAGCAGCTGGTTGTACTTGGCGACGCGCTCGGAGCGGGCCGGGGCGCCGGTCTTGATCTGGCCGCAGTTGGTGGCGACGGCGAGGTCGGCGATGGTGACGTCCTCGGTCTCGCCGGAGCGGTGCGACATCATGCAGCGGTAGCCGTTGCGCTGGGCCAGCTCGACGGCGTCCAGGGTCTCGGTCAGCGAGCCGATCTGGTTCACCTTCACCAGCAGCGCGTTGGCGGTGCCGGTCTCGATGCCGCGGGCCAGGCGGGCCGGGTTGGTGACGAACAGGTCGTCGCCGACCAGCTGGACCTTGTCGCCCAGCTTCTCGGTCATGGCCTTCCAGCCGTCCCAGTCCGACTCGTCCAGCGGGTCCTCGATGGAGACCAGCGGGTAGGCGGCGACCAGGCCGGCGTAGTACTCGATGAGCTCGGCGGAGGTGAGCGCCTTGCCCTCGAACTGGTAGGCGTCGTCCTCGAAGAACTCGGAGGCGGCGACGTCCAGAGCCAGCGCGATGTCCTTGCCGGGCACGTAGCCGGCCTTCTGGATGGCCTCGACGATGAGGTCCAGGGCCTCGCGGTTGGAGTCCAGGTTCGGGGCGAAGCCGCCCTCGTCGCCCAGACCGGTGGAGAGGCCGCGCTCCTTCAGCACGCCCTTGAGCGTGTGGTAGACCTCGACACCCCAGCGGACGGCCTCGGAGAAGGACTCCGCGCCGATCGGGGCGATCATGAACTCCTGGATGTCGACGTTGGAGTCCGCGTGCGAGCCGCCGTTGAGGATGTTCATCATCGGGACCGGCAGGACGTGCGCGTTCGGGCCGCCCAGGTAGCGGAACAGCGGCAGGTCGCTGGCCTCGGAGGCGGCGTGCGCGACGGCCAGCGAGACGCCCAGGATGGCGTTGGCGCCGAGCGAGGACTTGTCCGGGGTGGCGTCCAGGTCGAGCATGGCCTGGTCGATCAGGCGCTGCTCGGTGGCGTCGTAGCCGACCAGCTCCGGGCCGATCTGCTCGATGACGGCCAGCACGGCCTTCTCGACGCCCTTGCCGAAGTAGCGGTTCTTGTCGCCGTCGCGGAGCTCCAGCGCCTCGAACGCACCGGTGGAGGCACCCGACGGAACGGCGGCACGGCCGGTGCTGCCGTCGTCGAGGCCGACCTCGACCTCGACCGTGGGGTTGCCGCGCGAGTCGAGAATCTCACGGGCGACGACGACATCGATGGACGGCACGAGGCATCTCCTAGCGGAAGCAGGTTCGGCTGACGGTGGATGCCGGTCGGCCGGACGATTGCGGAGTCGTTACGACCAGAGCCTAACCGCACGGACTGTCCGGGCCACGTCGACCTCGGTTCCGTCTCAGCGTGTGGCCCGGTTACCCACCGGTAGTTCACCTGGTTGCCCGACCCGGGAGGCCCGGATGGGGACGAAGGGGACCGAACGCCGGCCGGCCGCACCCCGGGGGCGCGGCCGGCCGGGGCGCGGTACGGCCCTTCGGGGCGGCGGCCGATCGACCGGGAACGGCCCCTCGGGCGCGTCACGGGCCGGTCGGCGCGGCGTCAGGCGAGGGCCAGGACCTGGCCCGGGACGATCAGGTTCGGGTCGGTGCCGACGGTGCCGCGGTTGCCGTCGTACAGCGCCTGCCAGCCGCCCTGGACGTGCTGGGAGGCGGCGATCCCGGCGAGCGTGTCGCCGGACCGGACGGTGTAGCCCTGGCCGGCCTGCTGCTGCGCGGCGGCCGGGGCGGCGGCCTGGCCGGCGTACTGCTGGTAGACGTCCTGGTGGCTGGTCCAGTACCAGCCACCGTTGTTCTGGTACCAGAAGACCTTGGCGTCGGCGTCCCAGCCGGACTTGCCGGCGAACGACGGCGCCTGCTGCTGGGCCTGCGGGGCCGGTGCGGTCTGCGGCTTCGGGGCGGCGTGCTTCGGGGCGTACGGCTTGGCGGTCCGCTCCTGGGCGGCCTGCGGGGTCTGCGCCTTGGGGGCGGCGTGCTTCGGCGCGGCCGGCTTCGGGGCCTCCTGCTTCGGGGCCTCCTGCTGCGGCTGGGCCTGCGGCTTCGGAGCGGCCGGCTTGGCGTCCGTCGAGGTGTCGACCGCCGCCGGGGCGCCGCCCTTGGTCAGTCCGGCCTTCTTGGAGCAGACCGGCCAGGCACCCGGACCCTGCGAGGCGAGCACCTTCTCGGCGACCGAGATCTGCTGCGCCTTCGAGGCCTGGTTGGCCTGCGGCGCGAAGGCGTTGCCGCCGTACGCCTTCCAGGTGCTGGAGGTGAACTGCAGACCGCCGTAGAAGCCGTTGCCGGTGTTGATGCTCCAGTTGCCGCCGCTCTCGCACTGGGCGACCGAGTCCCAGGTGGAGACCGGGGCGGCGGAGGCGCCGGTGGCGCTCAGGATCGGCATCGCGAGTCCGACGCCGGCGACACCGGCGACGGCGATGGCCTTCTCGGCCTGGGTGCGACGACGGTGACGGCCAGTTCCAACGAACAGCATGAGACGTCCCTCTCCGCACGCCTGCGAGGTGAGCTGTCGGGTTCGGACCGGGAGGTGGCCCGGCCGCGCGGAGGCGGCTTCACCCCTAGCCGTGGGAGACGGCGCAAAACCTGGGTCCCCCGCCCCTGCCCAGGGTTCTGGTCGGTTTCCCGGAGCGCGACGGGCAGGACTCGGCGTTCCGCGCACGGGGCCCGCAGCAGCGGGCTCCCCGGAGACTAGACAGATCATCAGAGCAATCACAAGCTCATATCGCCGACATCACACGAACATCACGTCATGTGAATGATTGCCTACCAACCGAGGATGTTTGTCCGGATTGATGCGGGTTCATGACCCGTGAAACCGCAGGTCGGCGACGATCCGTCAGCGTGTCGCACGCCTTCCCCTGCTGCCGCCGATCACCGTCATCCGCCGTCCGGCCGGCCGTTCCCGTCGTTCGGAAGTGCCCCGGCGGGCAGTTTCTCCGGCGTGAATTCCACGGGAAGTTCACGAAGTCCACGCATGATCAGACCGCCGCGCCAGCGGAGCTCCTCCGGGCCCGCGGCGAGCCGCAGGTCCGGCAGCCGGGACAGCAGGGTGGTCAGCGCGGCCCGCCCCTCCAGCCGGGCCAGCGGGGCGCCGATGCAGTAGTGGATGCCGTGGCCGAAGCCCAGGTGCGGGTTGTCCGTCCGGGCCAGGTCCAGGGTGTTCTCGTCCGGGAACCGGGCCGGGTCCCGGTCCGCCGCCGCGAGCACCACCAGCACCGGGTCGCCGACCGGGATCGCCACCCCGCCGATGGTCAGCGGACTGGTCGCGAACCGCCAGGTGGCGAGCTCCACCGGTCCGTCGTAGCGCAGGAGTTCCTCGATCCCGGTCTCCAGCAGCGCGCTCTCGCCGCGCCCGATCGACTCCTGGAGCAGGGCGCGCTGCCCCGGGTTGCGCAGCAGCGCGTACACGCCGTTGCCGATCAGGTTGACCGTCGTCTCGAAACCGGCGAAGAGGAGGATGAAGGCCATCGCCGCGGCCTCGTTCCCGGTGAGGTGCTCCCCGTGGTCGCTGGCCCGGATCAGCCCGGAGATCAGGTCGTCGCCGGGGTCCGCCCGCTTGCGGTGGATCAGCTCCGCCAGGTAGGCCCGCATCCGCTTCACCGCGCGCCCCACGCCGCCGCGCTGACCGCCGCCGTGCCGGATCATCATCCCGGCCCAGTCCCGGAAGTCGTCCTGGTCCTCGGCCGGCACCCCGAGCAGGTCGCAGATCGCGTAGATGGGGAGCGGGAAGGCGAACTCGTGGATGAGGTCGGCGGAACCGCGGGCCGCGAACCCGTCGATCAGCCGGTCGGTCAACTGCTGCACCCTCGGCTCGAAGGCCGCCACCCGGCGCGGCGTGAACGCCTTCGACACCAGGCGGCGCAACCGGGTGTGGTCCGGCGGGTCGATGTTCAGCAGGTGCGTCATGAGGTCGGCCTGGCGCTCGCCCGGGATGCCGACCCGGCCGGTGCGGTGCGCCTGCTCGCTGTGGTGCACCGGGTTCTTGGAGAGCCTGCTGTCCGCGAGCGCCTGCCGGGCGTCCGCGTACCGAGTGACCAGCCACGCCTCCACCCCGCTCGGCAGGGTGGTCCGGTGCACCGGCTCGTGCTCGCGCAGCCACGCGTACGCCGGGTACGGATCGGCGGCGAACTCCCAGGTGAACAGGGGCGGACGGGCGGCGTCGGACTGAGCTGGCATGGGTCGACGGTATCCCGAGCGTGTCCCGGCCGGCGCACGGCGTGCTCGCGGGCGGCGGCGGCCCGCCGGCCGCGTGCCATGTACACGCAGGAGCGGCCGTGCGCAATGTCCGCCGGGCGCAACAGGCGTGAGCCTGGTCACCTGAGGGGTAATTCCTGTTGCGGAGGGTCAGGACCTGCCTACGATCCTCCGCAAGATGTCCGTGGGCGCCGGTGCGGAGCCGCCCACAGGGAGGAGCTGGACCATGCGGGTCACCGGGTCGGTCGTCGTGATCGCCGTCCTCGACGGCGGTTCGGGGGCGGGTCTCGCCCGCCGGTTCGCCGCGGAGGGGACCGTCGGGATGCTGATCGCCGACCAGCGGGTCGGGATCGCCGAGGACCTCGCCGCCGAGCTCGACCGGCGGGGCTGCCCCGTCGTCGGCGTCTGCGGCGACATCCGCCGCCCCAGCGACGTCGCCGCCCTGGTCGACACCGCCGAGAAGCACCTCGGCCCGATCGACCTGTTCTGCGTGGCCGGGCCGGACGGCGAGCGGGTCGTCTCCCTCGCCGAACTGCCCGACCACCTCGACCTGGAACGGCTCGCCGAACTCGTCGCCCTGGTCGGCGAGGCGATCGGCGAGGTCGTCGTCCCGGTCCGGCGCCGTCCGGTGCCGGACGCCGCGGCGGCCTGACGGCCGGCCCCGGCGCGGGCTCCGCTGTGGCCCGGGCCACGTCACGGCGCGGGCCACGTCACGGCGCGGGCTTCAGGCCCTCCGCGGCGCGCACCGCGTCCCGGTAGCCGCGCGCCGCGGCCCGCAGCGCGGCGTCGACGTCCACCCCGGCGTCGTGCGCGCGCTGCGCCAGCGCCAGCAGCAGCCGGCCCGCCGACTCCGCCGTGAGCTCGGCGGGCAGCTCGTAGGGCTCGTCCGGCACCCCGGTGAACCCGGCCCGCCGCACCCGTGACACCAGCTTCGCCGCGTGGGCGAGCGAGGGCAGCCCGGCCGGCACGCCGTCCAGCACCGACTCGCGGTCCGACTTCTCGGCCGCCTTGAGCGCCTCCCAGTTGGCCTCCACCTCGGCCGCGCCGTTCGCCTCGGCGTCCCCGAACACGTGCGGGTGCCGGTACATCAGCTTGTCGACGATGTCGCCCGCCACGTCGTCGATCGTGAAGGCGTCGGTGGGGTGCTCCTCGGCGATCCGGGAGTGGAAGAAGACCTGGAGCAGGACGTCGCCCAGCTCCTCGCGGAGCGTGTCGCGGTCCCCCTCCTCGATCGCCTCGACCAGCTCGTAGGCCTCCTCGACCAGGTACTTCACCAGGCTGGCGTGGGTCTGCTCGGCGTCCCACGGGCAGCCGCCCGGCGAGCGGAGGCGGTCCATCACGGAGACCAGGTCCAGCAGGCGGGCGCCCGGCAGGTCGTAGGAGCCGGGGAGCACCTCGATCTCCGGGACCTCGCCCGCGTGCTCGACCGCGAGGCGGGCCAGCGCGTCGGTCAGCCCCGGATCGCCGTCCGGGCTGCCCAGCCAAACCGTCGGAGCGGGCGCGGCGGCGGTTCCGGGGGTGGTCCCCGTCAGCAGCCGGGCCAGCGCGGGAGCGGAGCCGGGCGGCACGATCTCCACCTCGACTCCGGCCTGCCGCACGGCGGGCACCTGCGGGTGACCGGCGTCGGCGGCGAGCACCCGCCCGGCCGACCGCAGCGCCTCCCAGGCGGGCCAGGACAGCAGGCCGGGTGCCACCCGGTGGGTCGTGATGAGGAGGATCAGCTTGGTGCCCGGGGGATTCGTCGTCACCCTTCGAACCTACCCGCCCGCCCCACCCACCCGCCGCCGGGTTTCACCCCCGGACACCCGCCCCGGGCGCAGCAGGCCTCCGGCCTGCGCAGGGCCCCGGCCGCGCGGGAAGTCGGACCCGCGGACTTCCCGCACACGCGGACCCAGGGCTTGTCCGCCACCTCACCCACCGCCGGGCTCCAGCCCCCGACAACCGAACCCGGGCCACGAAGGGCATCGCGCCGTACAGGAGGTCGAGCCCGTCGACTTCCCACGGAGGCAGGCCGCCCGGGCCCGGCCGACACCTCCCCACCTCGCTCCACCGGGCCCCCCAGGACACAACGCACGAGTCGCCGGGCCCATCGACTTCCGGCGCCGGCCGACGCGAGTTCCGTCGGCACTCCCCGATCCGCCATGGGGCACAGCCCCGGCTGCCGCTCCTTGGTCACCCCGGACGTCGCGCCGCACGGAACATCGGGCCCACGGGCTTCCGGCTGGACGACACCCCGGGCCACCGGCGCCACCACCTCCCGTCGGGCTTCGGCCCCGACGGCCACCCCCGGGACACCGGAAACATCACTCCGCACAGGAAGTCGGACCCGCCGACTTCCCGCCCAGGCGGGCCCGGGTTCCGCAACCACTCCCCATCACGGGGCTTCGGCCCCCGGCGGCCGGCCCTGGTCCGGCCGGCGCCTCACGCCGCAGCGCATGAGGTGTCAGGCCCATCGGCTTCCGGTGCCGGTGAACCCAGTTCCCACCGGCACCGCTTCACCGGACCGCCGCCGTGCCTCGCCCCCACTGTCCGCCCCCGCTGTGCGGCCCCACTGTGCGGCCCCGGGACCGCACAGGATCCCGGGCCCCGCGGGGTGTCGGCTCATCGAGTCCCCGAACGGGCGGCCCCCGGTTCCGCCGGCACCAATCCGCCGGGGCTTCGGGCCCGGCGGCCGGCCCCGGGCCGCGTGGGGCATCACGCCGCGGAGCGTGCCGGGTCCGCCGAATTCCGGTGTCGGCGGCCCCGGGCCCGGCCCAGGCACCGGCCCGCCCGGCCCGCGTTGCGCGCGGCCGGGCCGGGCGGTAGCTCTCCGGGCGCCCCGTGCCCGCCGGCACTCACCCCCTCCCCTGCTACCGGCGCAGGAAGTCGGACCCGCCGACTTCCTGCGTCAGCCGGAGTCGGCCCAGGGAGCGGGACCAGGCGGGCGGGCGGGGCTGCACACGCCGGTGCGGCGGGTCAACCCTGACGATCGTCCAGGGCCGCATCTGTCTTTCGGGTCGGGTGCGGCACCACCCCGGACGCCTACCTTCCGTGGCATGACGAACACGTTCAGGTACAGAACGGTCCTCGCGGTGCTGCTGCTCGGCGCGGGTGCCGGCACGGTCGGGTGGCTGGCGCCCGCACGCGGGGGCGGCGGTGGACCGGTCCACGTGGTCACCGGCTGGTCGGCCACCGGCTACCGCCGCGCGGCCGATGCCGTCGCCGACGCCCCGCACGGGTCGGCCGCCCTGCTGGAGCCCGCCACCGAGGCGGGCCTGCTGCTCCTGGGCCTGCTGCTCGCGCTCTGCTGGTGGACGGCGCGCGGGCGGCGGGCCGCCGGAGCGGTCGCGGGCGTCGCGCTCACCGGCCTCGGCACGGTGCTCGCGTACGGGGCGAGCGAGGCGCTGAAGCTCGTGGTCGACGAGGAACGGCCCTGCCGGGCCCTGCCCGGCCTGCCGTCCACCGCGCTCGCCGACTGCCCTCCGCCGGGCGACTGGTCGTTCCCCAGCAACCACGCGACGCTCGCCGTCGCCCTCGCCACCGGTCTGGTGCTGCTGCGGCCGCGCCTGGCGTGGCTCGCCGTACCGGTCGGCCTCGGCACGGCCGCCCTGCGGGTCGCCGCCGGGGTCCACTACCCGCACGACGTGACCGCCGGATCGGTGCTGGGCGCGACGGTCACCGCCGCTGTGGTCGTCGCCCTGCTGCCGGCCGCGACGGCGGCGGTGACCGCGCTGGGCGGCGTGCGGCTGCTCGGCCCGCTGCTGCTGGCACCCGCGCCGACGACACCGTCGGGACCGGGGCCGGCACCCGCCCCGGGCACCGGCAGCACGGACTCAGCCCGGTGGGCTCCCGGTCAGGCCGGCCTCGTGCGCGAGGACGGCCGCGGCGGCCCGGTTGGCCACCCCCAGCCGCGCCAGGACGCTGCTGACGTGCGCCTTCACCGTCCCTTCCACCACCCCGATCCGGCGGGCGATCTGGCCGTTGGACAGCCCGGCGGCGACGAGCGCCAGCACGTCCCGCTCGCGGGCGGTCAGCCCGGCCACCTGCCGCTGGGCGGCGGCCCGCCGGTCGGCCGGACCGCCGGCCCCGCCGGCGGCGAGGTGGGCCACCACCCGGGCGGCCACCCTTGGTGACAGATAGGCGGCACCGTCCGCCACCGACCGGACGCCGGCGATCAGTTCCTCCGGCTCACCGGACTTGATCAGGAAGCCGTTGGCGCCCCCGCCGAGGGCCCGCAGGATGTAGTCGTCCTCACCGAAGGTGGTCAGCATGACGATGCCGGTCGAAGCCCCCGTCCGAGTGGTGACGGCACTGCGGCGGATCTCGGCCGCGGCGGCGATGCCGTCCACGCCGGGCATCCGGATGTCCAGCACGGCGACGTCCGGACGGTGGCGCCGGACCAGGTCGACGGCCTCCCGCCCGTCACCCGTCTCGGCGACGATCTCGATGTCCGGGGCGGTGGTGAGGACGGCCCGCACGCCCGCGCGCACCATCGGCTCGTCGTCGGCGATCAGCACCCGGATCGGCACGCGGGCCCCTTCCTCCCGCTGCCCGTTCATCCGGCGCTCCGAACGCGCCACCGGCTCCGGACGCTCACTGGACCAGGGCGTCCAGCGAGATCAGCACGTCGTCCCGGAAGCAGAGCCGGTACGCGTCCCCGGAGCGGTCGTTGTTGAACGCGTCTGCCGTCATGGCGTAGTACTCGCACGTCACTCCTTCTCCACCGGGTGGCGGGTCGCCCACGGACGGATGGTACGGAAACTGACGTTCCGGCAGAAATCGCTGCACGACGGCCCGTTCCTGTCCGACGCGGAGCGAGGCGTAGTCGGCGGGGTCGAGGACGGCCCGGCCGGTCGTGTGGATCGTCCAGCCCCGCAGCACGGCGGTGAGTGTCAGCGCGACGGAGAGCGGTACCAGCACGACGGCCACCATCATCCGGCCCACCCGGCGGCGCGCCCGGCGCAGTTCGCGGGCCGGCGAGACCGCCGGCGGCGGCGGGACCGGGCCGGCCGGGGCGCCGGAACGCGGCAGGTCGGCCTCCACCTCGAAGCCCGTGCCGTCGGAGCACGGCCCGTGCCGGAAGGCGCCCCCGGCCAGCCGGACGCGCTCGGCCAGGCCGATGAGACCGCGGCCGCCCACAGCCGGGGCACCGTCCGTACCGGGGCACCGCTCGGCACCGGCCCCGGACGGGCCGTTCACCACCCGGACGCGGGCGCCGTCCCGGTCGTACGCCACCACCACCGTGACCGGCGCGCCCGGAGCGTGCTTGGCCGCGTTGGTCAGCGCCTCCTGGACGACCCGGTACGCCGCGTGCTCGGCCGCCCGCGGCAGACCGTCCGGCTCACCGGTGACGGTCAGCCGGACGTCCAGACCGGCTGCGGCCGCCTCCCCCACCAACTGGGGGAGGCCGGCGTCGGCGGGGCCCCGGGCCGCGTGCGTGTCGCTCTCGTCCCGGAGTATGCCGATCACCTCGCCGAGGCGTTCGACGGCGGCGGCCGCGCCCGCCCGGATCTCCCGGGCCGCGTCCCGGTGCGGTGGGGCCAGGTCGGGCGCCAGCTTCAGGGCACCGGCGCGCAGCGCGATCAGGCTCAGGTCGTGGCCGAGGGCGTCGTGCATGTCCTGGGCGATCCGGGCCCGCTCCCGCAGGCGCGCCTGCTCGGCCACCAGCCGCTGCTCGCGCTCGGCCCGCTCCGCGCGCTCCCAGCCGGCCCGCACCAGTTCCTGGGACTGCCGCCAGAACCGCCCCACCATCCACGGGCCCATCCCGGCGCAGACCAGGACGGAGACGAAGGACGTCACCTGCACCGACCGGTCCGGAACGAGGACGGCGACCAGTGTCCCGGCCGAGACCAGCACCACCAGCAGGACGGCCGCCTCCCGCACCCGCTCCGTCCGCACACCGGCCGCGAACGCCGCCGCGACCCCCGGCAGCGCCCACCAGAGGGACACCGCACTCAGCCCGAACGCCCCGGCCGCCAGCACCAGCAGCCCCCGGTCCACCCACCACGCTCTCGTCCGCACCCGCCCGACCCTACGGACCTCAGGTCCACCGCGGATCTGTCGAAAGTCATACCGTTCCCCCGAGGGGGTGGCGGCCCTGCCCCCGGAGGGGGGACGCCACCACCCGCACAGGAAGTCGGCGGGGCCGACCTCCTGTGCGCGCTGCGACTGCTCCGGCCCGACTGCGGAGCCGCGTACACCCGGGACAGGCCGATGCGGAGCACCGGCGGAACGGGGCGAGTGCGGGAGGTGACCGGCCCGTACCCGGTTCTTCCAGTGCCTCCGGCCCCACCTGGTGCGCAGCGGGCCCTCCTCGGCGGGTCACGCGCCCGCCCGACCCGCAGGACGGGCCGAGCGCGCTGCTCACGCCGCCAGGACGGCGCCGACCAACATCGTCCGGGCCGTACCGCAGAAGCCGCACGCGCGCAGTCACGCGTCTCCCGACCGCCGCGAGGCCGTGCAGGCGCGCCCGGACGCGCGGAAGCCGGCGCACTCCCACCGTGCAGCCGGACCGGAACGCACCATCCGGTCCGCACCCGCAGATGCCGCACCGGATCGCGGTCCCGAGTCGGCGCGCACGGAGGGGACGGACGGTCGGGTACTCCGGAGGCGCGGTCCTGCGAGGGGGAGGGAGTTGCCGCAGCAGCGTCGTGGCGCTTCCCGGTGCGCAGAGACGTACCGGGGCGACGAGGTCAGCCCTGCAATCCGGCAACACGGGTGTCCTCCGGCCGCGCATGCGGACCCGGACGTCCGCGCGCCAAGAGGCCGCAGCGGTACAGGTCTCCACCGACAACGGGCTCGGCCCCGGACGCCGGAGGGCCGGGAAGGCGCAGCGACGCAGGCGCCGCCCTGCCGCGAACGCCGGGTCAGGCGTGCGGGGGCCAGGGGGTGGCGGTGGTGCGGTGGGGTTGGAGGGTGTCGAGGGTCTGGCGGAGGCGGCGGACCGCCGGGTGGTGGGGGCCCTCGCGGCGTTCGCGGTCGAAGAGGAGCTGCAGCAGCCACGACCATGCCGCCTCGGCCTCACCGAGCGCGGCCAGCAGGACGCCGATCCGTTCCCGGAGGTCCAGCAGGCGCTCCGGTTCGGCCTCCGGCCACACCGCCAGCAGTGCCTGGTACTCGGCCAGCGCCTCCGCGCCGCGGCCGAGCTGTTCGAGGCACTCGGCGACCCGGTAGCGGGGCTCCAGCGCCGGCCGGCCGTGCGGGCCGCCCTCGGCGGTGGCCGCGAGCAGCCGGTACTCCGGGAGGGCGTCGTGGTGGCGGCGTTCCTGGAGCAGCGTGCGGGCGTAGATGCTGCGGACGGTGCGGACCGTCGCCGCGCCGTCGCCGGGTTCGGACCGGCCGCGCGCCAGCAACCGGGCGGCGAGGTCGAGCACCTCGGTGCGCCGGCCGGCGTCGACCAGGTCGGAGAGCCGGGCGCAGGCGGCCCCGAAGTCCTCCGCCGGCACGACGGGCACGACGGGGGGCGGCGGCCCGTACGGGGCGGCCGGGGTCGGCACGCCGACCGGCACGCCGACCGGCGCGACGGGCGGCGCGAAAGGCGGCGGAGTGCCCCACCCGCCCGCCGTCGCCGGCACCGGGCCGGGCCCTGCCGGTCCACCCCGTGCGGGTCCACCCCCTGCCGAACCCGCCGGGCGGGGCTGCGGCTGGAGCGGGTACCGGTACGGCCGGGCCGGATCGGGCAGCGGCCCGTACCGGGGCTGCGGCACGGAGACGGCGGCGGGCAGCAGCGGCAGCAGCCGCCCGTACACCTCCTGCGCGTCGGCCGGACGGTCCTCGGGCCGCTTGGCGAGCAGGTCGAGGACCAGCCGCTCCAGCGGCGCCGGCACCTCGGGACGCAGGTCGCGCAGCGGCACCGGCGGGTCGTCGACGTGCCGGCGCAGCAGCCCCAGCGGGGTCGGCGCGCGGAACGGCCCCTCGCCGGTCAGCATCTCGTGCAGCAGGCAGCCGAGCGCGTAGAGGTCGCTGCGCGGGTCGACGACGGCGGACAGCGCCTGTTCCGGCGCCATGTAGGACGGGCTGCCGATCGGGACGCCGGTGAGCGTGAGGCGGGTGGCCTCGGGGTCGATCGCGGTGGCGATGCCGAGGTCCAGCAGGACGGTCCGGCCGTCGTCACGGACCATCACGTTGCTGGGCTTGAGGTCCCGGTGGACGACGGCCACGTCGTGGACGGCGGCCAGCGCGGCACAGAGCTGGGCGGCCACCGAGACCGCGCGCTCGACCGGGAACGGCGCGTCCTCGGCGATGAGGTCGGCCAGGCTGACGCCCGGGACCCGCTGCATGACGAGGTACAGCTCGCCGCCGTCCTCGCCGGCGTCGAACACGGTCACCAGGCCCGGGTGGTCGAGGGCGGCGGTGGTGCGGCACTCCCGGAGGAAACGGCGGCTCAGTTCGTCGCCGTGCCGAAGGCGGGCGGATCCGGCGGGGCCGGCGGTGCCGGCGGCGGCGAGCAGGCGGTCGGTGCGCAGCAGCTTGACCGCGACCGGGCGGGCGAGCCGTTCGTCACGGCCGGCCCAGACCTGGCCCATGCCGCCGTGGCCGATCTTCTCGGTGAGGTGGTAGCGGCCGCCGATCACCCGGGCGACGGTCACGGGCGGTCCTCGCGGGCCTGCCGGCGCAGCAGTTCACCGAGTTCGCGCAGTTCGTCGGAGGTCGCGGGGCCCGCCGCACCGACGCCGGAACCACCGGTGCCGTTGCCGGGACGGGGCCCGGGGCCGGCACCGGGGCCGGCGGCCCGCACCGGCGGATGGGAGACGGCCGACGGGTGGGGGTCGGCGGCCGGATAGGGCTGTGCGGTCCCGTACGGCTGCCCGGCCCCGTAGGGCTGCGGGTACGGCGCCGGGGTGCCGTACGACGGGGCGGGCGGGTACGGCCGGGCCTGCGGGTACGGCTGGACCGGCGCGGCGGGCGCCGGATAGCCGTAGCCGGCCGTCGGCGCGTAGGAGGCGGCCGGGGCGGCGGGCGTCCGCGCGGCGCGGCCCGAGGCCCAGACCGCCCGGCGGTCCATCAGCAGGAAGTGCACCGGCGTGGTCAGCCACATCAGCACCATCGCCGTGGTGCCGACCGCGTCGGCGGTCGGGGCCTCGCCCTTGCCGTAGCTGCCCGCGATGCCCACGCAGATGATGTAGGCGAGGAACAGGGCGCCGAAGAGCGCCGCGCCCAGGATGTCGTACCCCCGGCGGCGGCGGACCGCCAGCAGCAGCGACGGGACCATGCCGAGCAGGCCGACGGTGAGCAGCGGCGCCAGCACCACCAGGGTCCGGCCGAGCACGCCGTACGGACCGGCCTGCCGCCCGGGGACCGGCGGCGGGACGGCCGTGGTGGTGGCGTAGGGCTGCGGCACGGCGCCGGGTATGCCGCCGGCGGGCGCGCCACCGGGCGGTGGGCCGAACTGCCCGGGGTACTGCCCTGACATGGCGCTCCTGAGCGGGTGAGGAGGACGGCCGTCCGGATCCCGGAAACGGCTCCGCACACGGTACCGCCCGCGCCCGTCGTGCCGGAGTCCTTCCGCGGTACGGCGGCCCGCGCAGGCGTCGGCCCGGCAGGCGCCCCGCCCGGCAGGCTCCCTGCCCCGGCCCGCGGCGGCGTGGCGCCCCGCGGGCACCGGTCGGGGACGACCCCGCCTCGGGGCGACCCTGCGTCGGGGCGACCCCGCGTCAGAGCGTCCGCGGGGGTTCGGCGGTACCGGCCGCGAGCGCGTCGGTGGCGGCCTGGGCGAGGGCGTGACCCAGGGCGGCGGCGCGCTGCAGGGTGGCGTCGAAGGCGGCGAGCCGGGCGAAGGCCGCACCGAGGCGGCGCTGTTCGGTGATCGGCAGGCGCGGCAGCTCGACCCGGCGGACGTCCAGACGGGTGGTCGTGGACGCGTGGCTGGCGGCCCTGCGGGCCACGGCCGTGGACCGCAGGTGGCCGGCCAGGAAGTCCGGATCGAGGGCGGCCGGGTCGGGCCGGAGCAGGTGGAGCTGACGGCCGAGCGCGGCGCCGGCGAGCGGGCCGTCGGGGCCGACGACGCGGGCGGCGCCGCCGCCCAGGGCGGGCACGAGGACGTCCCCGGGACGGGTGAGCAAGGTGCCGTCGGCACCGTCGGCGGTCCGGTCGAGGACGGCGCCGGGCGTGCCGCCGGTGACGAGGTCCTGGTCGGTGAGCACGGGGATGTCGCCCGGGTCGCCCTCGGCCCCGCCCCCGACCGGGCGGACCGGAGCCCCGGCGCCGGAGGAGTGCACCTCCAGCAGCCCGGAGCGGACCAGTTCGCCCAGGGTGACGACCGCACCGCCGGCCACCACGCCCGACGGCCCGGGCGTCCCCGGTGTCCCGGAAACCCCGGAAACCCCCGACGGCTCGGGCAGCAGCGCCCGGGGGTCGTCGAGCCCGGACAGCAGCTCGGTCAGCCGTCCGCCGAGGTGGGAGAGTCCGGCCGCGCCGCCGGCCGGGGCGGCCGGGGGGACGTGCCGGGCCGGGGACAGGTCGGTCTCGTCGTCGAGCAGGTCGATCGCGGCCACGGTCCGGTGGCGGCCGGGCCGGTCCGGCGGCAGCGGCCGTCCCTCACGGGCGGCGAGGTCGAAGGCGTGCCAGGCGTCCAGGACGGTGCGGCGCAGCTCGGGCCAGCGGACCCTGTCGCGACCGCCCTCGGCGACCTCGCCCGAACCGGGCGAGGCGGAGGCGGCGTCCAGCAGCAGCACCTGGCGGAAGTCGTCGCCGGGCAGCGGCGCGCGAAGCACCCACAGGTGCAGCGGCACCCCGTACGGCGGCGCGGCGCCGGCCGGGAGGGCGACGACGGCGCGCAGCGCGCCGGAGCGCAGCAGTTCGGCGCGGACCCGGCGGCCGGCCCGGCGGGCGGCGACGGTCGGCGGGAGCAGCAGGGCGGCGAGCCCGCCGGGCCGGGTGCGGGCGAGGCAGTGCAGCACCCAGGCCAGCTCCGACTCCCCGCGCGGCGGGACGAGGCCGCCGGGCCAGCGCCGGTCGAACTGCAGCTCGTCGTGGCCCCAGTCCCGCTCGTTGTAGGGGGGCTGGCAGAGCACCGCGTCGAAGGTGTGACCGGGGTGGGCGTCGGCGCGCAGGGCGTCCCCGCCACGGACGTCGACCGGGAGCGGGAGGGGGTCGTCGGCGGGCGCGCGCAGGGCGAGCCGGAGGGCGGCGAGGGCGGCGGTGACCGGGTCGGCGTCCTGGCCGTAGCGGTCGGTGCTGGACGGCAGCGCGAGCAGCAGGGCGCCGAGGCCGGTGGCGGGGTCGAGCACCGTGGCGGGGACTCCGGCGACGGCGGCGAGCAGTTCGGCGGCCTCCGGCGGGGTGGGGCTGAGCTGGCGGGTGTTGGCGTCGGCGTACCGGGCGAGGAGCTGTTCGAAGGCGTCGGACGGGCCGGTGGCGGCGGCGAGTTGGGCGAGCAGCCGGGCGAGGTCCAGCTCGGTGGACCCGAGCAGTCCGGGCTGTCGCAGGCCGGCGGCGGCGTCGGGGCCGAGCACGGTGCGGGCGGTCTCGGTGAGGGCGCGCGGGAGGCCGGTGGCGAGCTTGGCGTCCGGCAGTCCGGCGAGCCCGGTCCAGCGCTCCGGGGCGCGGTGGTGCAGCAGCAGCACGGTGCCGGCCCGGACCAGCGGGGCGGCCGGGTGGCCGGCCGGGTCGCGCAGGGTCTCGACGAGCCGCCAGACCCGTTCGAGCAGCGGCAGTTCGGCGATCTTGCCCTGGGCGCGGAGCCAGGACTCCACCTCGGCGAGCGCGAAGGCCGGACTGCTGTCGGTGCCGCCGACCGGGCGCGGGAAGTCGGGGTGGCGGCGGCGCCAGTTGCTGACGGCGGCGCGGCCCACCCCGGCGAGGCGGGCGATCTCGACGGCGGTCACCTCGGGACGGTCCGGCACGGTGGCTCCTTCGGCGACGGCGGCGGTGCTCTGCGGTTCGGGCGGGCGGTACGGGCGGCCCGGTGCGCGCCGGTACGAGGGGTGTGACCGAACAGCATAGTCAGGGCCTCCATCTCACGCGTTCACACGTGAACAGAGACGTTTCATGATTCGCCGTTGACATCGTTCACAGCGAATGGTGTGATCTCTCCTGTCGACAGCGGACCGCGGGTCGACACCGGAGAGCACCAGGAACCGACAGGAGACACCCATGTCCGTCATCACCCGCCGCAGCCGCCGCACCGCCGCTCTGCTGGCCGGCGCGGCGCTCGTCGTCCTCACCGCGACCGCCTGCAACTCCACCGGCGGCGCCACGGTCTCCACCGAGGCCAAGCAGACCGCCGCCTCCGCCCCGGCGGCCGACGGCGGCGCCCCGGCCAAGCCCGCGGAGAGCAAGCCCTCCGACGCCAAGCCCGCGAAGAGCAAGCCCGCGGAGGCGGCCAAGGCCCCGGCGAAGATCGGCGACACGATCGCCCTGAAGGGCACCCTGGAGAAGAGCAACACCGCCGACGTCACCGCCGTGAAGGTCGTCGACCCGGCGGAGAGCACCAACCAGTACCTCACCGCCGCGGACGGCAAGCACTACGTCGCCGTGCAGTTCCAGATCAGGCCGACCGGCTCCAAGGCCTACAGCGAGGCCCCGTGGAGCAGCGCCAAGGTGATCGACGGCCAGGGCCAGGCCTACGGCCCGACGCTCGCCGACACCAAGGCCGGCCCGTCCTTCCAGACGCCCACCAACATCGCCGCCGGTGAGACGGGCAAGGGCTTCGTGGTCTTCGAGGTCCCGAACGGCACCAAGCTCGACAAGATCCAGTTCTCGCTGGACAACGGCTTCGCCGACCAGGTCGGCCAGTGGAAGATCGGCTGACGGCCCTGTTCACAGCCGGAGCCCCGGCACACCGGCGCCCACGACCGCGGGCCGCGGGTCACGGACCGCGCCCCGTCCCCTCCTCCACGGGCCCGCCCACGACAACGGCGGCCCCGGGCGCCCACGCCCGGGACCGCCGTACCCACCCCGCCCACCCCGCCGATCCCGCCGATCGGCCGGTCCGGCCCCCGCAGCCCCGGCCCCGCCGACCCCGGCCCGCCCCACCCCCGGCCCCGGCCCGTCCCGCTCCGCACCGCCCCCGGGAGCGCCCACCGCTCCCGGGACCGGCTTCCGCTACTTCTTCGCCCCCGCCAGGGCGTCGAACATCGTCGCCAGGAACTCCCGGCTCCACGCCAGCAGCTCCCGCCCGACCAGCGGCTTGCCACCGATCCGCCCGGTGGACGGCCGGGGCACCAGCAGCTGCTGCGCCGCCGCCTTCACCTGGCTGCGCGGGTAGAGCCGGTTCAGCCGCAGCTGCTGCGACTCCCTCAGCTCGACCGGTCCGAACCGCACGTTGGAACCCTGCAGCGTGATGTCCGAGATCCCGCACCGCCGGGCGAACAGCCGAAGCGCCGCGACCAGCAGCAGGTTCTCCACCGGCTCGGGCAGCTTGCCGTACCGGTCGACCAGCTCGTCCCGGACCTGCTCGATGTCCTCCTCCGAGTTGACCGCCGCGATCGAGCGGTAGGCCTGCAGCCGCAGCCGCTCCCCCGGCGCGTAGTCGTGGGGCACGTGGGCGTCGACCGGCAGCTCGATCTTGACCTCCAGCGGCTCCTCCTCCGGCTCGCCGCCGCCCGCCAGCGACTCCCGGAACTCGGCCACCGCCTCGCCGACCATCCGCATGTAGAGGTCGAAGCCGACGCCCGCGATGTGCCCGGACTGCTCCCCGCCGAGCAGGTTGCCCGCGCCGCGGATCTCCAGGTCCTTCATCGCGACGTACATGCCGGCGCCCATCTCCGTGTGCTGGGCGATGGTGGCCAGCCGCTCGTGCGCCGTCTCGGTCAGCGGCTTCTCCGGCGGGTACAGCATGTACGCGTACCCGCGCTCCCGCCCGCGGCCCACCCGGCCGCGCAGCTGGTGCAGCTGCGAGAGGCCGAAGGTGTCACCGCGCTCGACGATGAGGGTGTTGGCGTTGGAGATGTCGATGCCGGACTCCACGATCGTGGTCGACACCAGGACGTCGAACTCCTTCTCCCAGAAGTCGACGACCACCTTCTCCAGCTGGGTCTCGCCCATCTGCCCGTGCGCGGTGGCGATCCGCGCCTCGGGCACCAGGTCCTTCAGCCGGGCGGCCGCCCGGTCGATCGACTCCACCCGGTTGTGGATGTAGAACACCTGGCCCTCGCGCAGGAGTTCACGCCGGATCGCCGCCGAGATCTGCTTCTCGTCGTAGGGGCCGACGAAGGTCAGCACCGGGTGCCGCTCCTCCGGCGGGGTGGTGATGGTGGACATCTCGCGGATCCCGGTGACGGCCATCTCCAGGGTGCGCGGGATCGGGGTCGCGGACATGGTGAGCACGTCCACGTTGGCCCGCAGCTTCTTCAGCTGCTCCTTGTGCTCGACGCCGAACCGCTGCTCCTCGTCGACGATGACCAGGCCGAGGTCCTTGAAGCGGGTCTCCGAGGAGAACAGCCGGTGGGTACCGATGACGACGTCCACCGAGCCCTCGAACAGCCCCTCCAGCACGGCCTTGGCCTCGCTGTCGGTCTGGAACCGGGACAGCGCCTTCACCGTCACCGGGAAGTTGGCGTACCGCTCGGCGAAGGTCGAGAAGTGCTGCTGCACCAGCAGCGTGGTGGGCACCAGCACCGCCACCTGCTTGCCGTCCTGCACCGCCTTGAAGGCCGCGCGGACCGCGATCTCGGTCTTGCCGTAGCCGACGTCGCCGCAGATCAGCCGGTCCATCGGGACGGACTTCTCCATGTCCGACTTGACCTCGGCGATGGTGGTGAGCTGGTCCGGCGTCTCCGCGTAGGGGAAGGCGTCCTCCAGCTCGCGCTGCCACGGGGTGTCCGGGCCGAAGGTGTGGCCGGGCGCGGCCATCCGGGCCGAGTACAGCTTGATGAGGTCGGCGGCGATCTCCTTGACCGCCCGCTTGGCCCGCTGCTTGGTCTTCGCCCAGTCCGCGCCGCCGAGCCGGTGCAGCGTCGGGGCCTCGCCGCCCACGTACTTGGTGACCTGGTCGAGCTGGTCGGTCGGCACGAAGAGCCGGTCGCCGGGGTGGCCCCGCTTGGCCGGCGCGTACTCCAGCACCAGGTACTCGCGGGTGGCGCCCTGCACGGTGCGCTGCACCATCTCCACGTACCGGCCGACGCCGTGCGCCTCGTGCACCACGTAGTCGCCGGCCACCAGCGCCAGCGGGTCGATCGCGTTGCGGCGCCGGGACGGCATCCGCCGCATGTCCTTGGTGGAGGACTTCTGGCCGGACAGGTCGGTCTCGGTGATGACGGTCAGCTTGAGCGTCTCGTCGACGAAGCCGTGCTCGATCGAGCCGCAGGAGACGTGCACGACGTCCCGGGTCGGCGCCTCGGACAGGTCGGCGACCAGCCGGGCCGGGATGCCCTCGTTGCCGAGCACCTCGGCGAGCCGGGAGGCCGGACCGTGGCCCTCGGTCACCATGACGACCCGCCAGTCGGCGGCCAGCCGCTCCTTGGCGTCGGCGATCGCCCGCGCGGTGTCGCCCCGGTAGGCCTCGACCGCGTGCATCCCGAGGGTCAGCGTGCCGGCGTCGAACTCCGGTGTCCCGCCGGCCGAGGTGTCGCTGCTCGCGAACGGGCTGACCGACCACCACGGCAGGCCGATCTCGGCGGCGTGCTCGCGCACCTCGGCGAGCGAGCGCAGCGAGGCGGCCGAGACGTCGATGGCCTCGATGTCGATCGGCCGGTCGCCGCCGGCCGCGGCCGCCACCCAGGAGGCGTGCAGGAACTCCTGGCTGGTCGCCACCAGGTCGGCGGCACGGGTGCGGACCCGCTCGGGGTCGCAGACCACCGCCACCGAGCCGAGCGGCAGCACGTCCAGCAGCAGTTCCATGTCGGCGACCAGGACGGGCGCCAGCGACTCCATGCCCTCGACCGCGATGCCCTCGGCGATCCGGTCCAGGATCTCGGCCAGCCCCGGGTGCAGCGCGGCCAGTTCGGCGGCCTTCGCCCGCACCTCGTCGGTCAGCAGCAGCTCGCGGCAGGGCGGCGCCCACAGACCGTGCTCGGCGATCTCCAGCGACCGCTGGTCGGCCACCTTGAAGTACCGGATCTCCTCGACGTCGTCGCCCCAGAACTCCACCCGCAGCGGGTGCTCCTCGGTCGGCGGGAAGACATCCAGGATGCCGCCGCGCACCGCGAACTCGCCGCGCTTCTCGACCAGTTCGACCCGGGCGTAGGCGGCCGCGGCGAGCCGCCGGGCGATGTCCTCCAGGTCGTGCGTCCCGCCCCGGCCTACGGCCACCGGCTCCAGCTCGGCCAGCCCCTTCACCTGGGGCTGAAGCACCGAGCGGACCGGCGCCACGATCACCCGGACCGGACCGGCCGCCGGGTCGTCGGCGCGCGGGTGGACGATGCGCCGCAGCACGGCGAGCCGGCGGCCCACCGTGTCCGAACGCGGTGAGAGCCGCTCGTGCGGCAGCGTCTCCCAGGCCGGGTACTCGGCGACGGAGTCCGGCGGCAGCAGCGAGCGCAGCGAGGCGGCGAGGTCCTCGGCCTCCCGGCCGGTGGCGGTGACCGCCAGCACCGGCCGGCCCCGGTCGCCGGCCGCCTGCCCGGCGAGCGCCCGGGCCAGCGCGGCGATCGCGAACGGCCTGGCGGCGGGCGGCCCGACCAGGTCGAGGTGACGGCGGCCGCCGGCCGCGGAACCGGTGGCGGTGGCGGCCTCGATCGCCTCGGCGAGGGCCGCGTCCCGCGCGACGACATCGAGCAGTCCGGTCAGGCTCATCTGGAGTCTCTTCTTCGTCCCGTGGCTGGTGCTGCCCTGGGGGCCGGAGGCCGGTCCGGGCAACGCGAACGGCCCGGCACGCCGAGCGGCCGGGGGTCTCCAGCCTACGCCGCGAGGCTGACGCGCACGCGGCACGCGCCCGGGGGCCGGACGGGCCGGGATCCGGCGGGGACGAACCACCGGTCGCGGACCGCCGCTCCGGTGGTTCCCCCGACTGTTTCCCCACCGTCGCGATCTGCCACGAACTGGACATACTCCTGTCACTGGCCGTCCATGGAGATCGCGCACCATAGTGAATGTGCCCGCCGCACCCAACCGTGGGGGATGGCTGCGGGGGCACGGTCGCACACCCGATGGGGGTCGGGAGTGCGAGGCCGGGCGACCCTGGGTGGGGGCGCCCGCCCACACGCCGGGAACCGTGGCGTCCTTTCCTGGAGGGCGCCACGGGTCTCGGCCTCACTTCCTCTCCCCGGTCTTCCGCTCACCGGCGCCGGGGCCGGGCGCCGTACCGCCGCCGCGACAGAGCCGCGGCGGCCGCTCCCGGCGGCTCCTGCGGCCCGATCCCGGGAAATCCCGCACGCCCGCTCTCCGCTCCCTACCCTGTGGGGAAACCCGTACGGACGCCCGGAGGGGCCGGGGGCGTCGCGGGGAAGGGGGAACTCCGTCATGCGCGTCGTCGTCACGGGCCAGGGCCGGGTGGGGCTGCCGCTCGCGGTCCGCGCGGCCGAGGCCGGGCACCGGGTGGTCGGCTACGACGTCGACGAGCGCCGGATCGCACGGCTGGCCGCGGGCGAACCGCCGGCCGGGGGCGTCCCCGCCGCACGGCTGCGTCCGCTGCTGGAGCACGGCGGCTACCTGCCCTCCGCCGACCCTGCCGACCTGGCGGGCTTCGACGTCGCGGTGATCACCGTGCCGGTCCCGCTGCGCGACGGCGTGCCGGACCTCTCGCACCTGGAGGCCTCGGCCGGTCTGCTCGGCCGGCACCTGCGGCCCGGGGCGACCGTCGTCCTGGAGTCACCCGCCTACCCCGGCACCACCGAGGACCTCCTCGCGCCGCTGCTGGAGCTGGGTTCCGGGCTGACCGCCGGACGGGACTTCCACCTCGGCTGCAGCCCCGAGCGGATCGACCCGGGCAACCCGGTCTGGCGGCTGGAGAACACCCCGAAGGTGGTCTCCGGGATCGACCCGGCCTCGCTGGCGGCGGTCGAGGGCTTCTACGGCGGGCTGGTCGAGCGGACCGTGCCGGTCTCCTCCTGCAAGGAGGCCGAACTGACCAAGCTGGTCGAGGACACCTTCCGGCACGTGAACACCGCGCTGGTCAACGAGCTGGCGATGTTCGCCCACGACCTCGGCGCGGACGTCCGGGAGGCCATCGCCGCGGCCGCCACCAAGCCGTTCGGCTATCTGCCGTTCGCGCCCGGTCCGGGGGTGGGCGGTCCCTGTCTGCCGATCGACCCGTCGTGCCTGCCCTGGCGGACCGAACGGGCGCTCGGCCAGTCGTTCCGGCTCGTCGAGCTGGCCAACGACGTCAACGGCCGCATGCCCGACTACGTGGTCCGGCGGCTCGGCGCGGCACTGGACGAACGGCGGCGTCCGGTCCAGGGCGCGCGGGTGCTGCTGCTCGGGCCGGCGCACGGGAGGGACGGCGGCGCCCGGCGGACACCGGCCGCCCGGATCGCCGAGCTGCTGGTCCGGATGGGCGCCGAGGTCCGCACGGCCGATCCGCACCCGGTGGCCGCGGTGCGCGTGCCGGGGCCGGCGGGGGCCGAGGGGCGGGGCGCCGGGCACGACCCGGGCGACGACCCGTTCGAGGGGGTGCGCCGGGTGGCGGCGAGTCCGGAGGAGCTGGCGGCGGCGGACGCGGTGGTGCTGCTCACCGACCACGAGGGTTCCGACTGCGAGGGTCTCGACTGCGAGGGTTTCGACTACGGGGCGGTCACCGAGCACTCCCGGTACGTGCTGGACTGCCGGCGTCTCGCGGGGGGCGCCGCGGTCGAGGTGCTCTGAGCCGCGGCACGGTCGCACCGGGCGGCGGCGGTCCGGGGGTGTTCCGGCCCGCGTCGGGGTCGGTGCCGGGCGTCCGCACCCGCCCGGCACCGCGGGTCGGCGGGCTCCTACTCGGCGGGGGCCCGCTCCGCGGGGCCTACCAGCGGGACAGGTTGATGTCGTACATCATCACCTGGTGGCCGACGTGGCCGTTGAAGTCGTACTGCTCCCAGTTGAAGACGGTCCAGGAGCCCATGCCGCCGCCGAGGTACGTGATCACCTTGTTGTTCCCGGCGTCGATCCGGTCGACGTTGTAGATCCGCACGGCCATCCAGCCGTCGTTCGCGAAACAGAGCCTGCCGCTGTAGCCGTAGTTGTGGACCTTCGCGAAATCGTTGCGATTTCCACAATCGACCCGGTTGACGGCCTCGGCATTCGTCGCCGGCAGTAAGGTGGCGGCGGCCGCCGCGAGCAGGGCCAGTGCGCCGGTCCGGCGGCTCCGGACATTTCCGGGACGATACCCCGGAGAACGCTCGAAAAGATTTGTACGGCGAATCACAGGAAACCTCCGAAGGGGTAGCGGTTGCGACTCAAGAGGCTGACATGGAGCCGCACGGCCGAACAGTTCTTTTCCGGCCAAGCCGCGTGACCGCCGTTCCCGCCGGACCGTGTCGCACAGGTATGCGCTAGGGTCCGAACAGCCCTACCGCCCTGGATGATCGGAGCGTCGCTTGGCACGGCCATCGCATGTGGGACGATTCACCGTCATCACAACAGCAGTCGTTTTATCGGCCTTTCTTACGGGCTGCGCCGGGCCCTCCGGCGACGGTTCCGCGGATTCCGCCCTGACGCCGCCGGCGATCGAATCACCGAAAGCGCCGGAATCCGGGCGCGCCGGAATGACCGGACTTCCGCTCTCCGCTTATCAGGGCGGCGACCCGGCCGCCGTGAGGGAGATTCAGGTGCGAAATGCCCTGGTCGTCTCGTGCATGAACCGCGCCGGTTACGCGGGCTTCCGCGGCGACGGCCTCCAGGAGGCCAGGCCGCCGGACAACGCCACCGCCCTGCCGGCCGGCGCCTGGGGCTACCTCGGCGCGGAGATCGCGGGCGTCCAGGGGTTCCACCCGCCGAAGCGGGCCGTCCCCGCCGCGGCCCCCGCGCCGCCGGCCGGGGCCGGGGAGGCCTACGACGGCGCCCGGGTCGACTGCGACCGGCAGGCCGCCGAGCGGATCGGCGCACCGCCGGGGCCGGGGGCCGACCTCCTCGGACGGCTCTTCGACGACTCCATCGCCGCCACCGGGCAGGATCCGCGGGTCACGGCGGCGACCGGGGAGTGGGCCGCCTGCATGGCCGCGGCGGGGTTCCGGGCCGACGCCCCGGGGACCCTCCCGGACCGGTTCCGCGCCGGTCCCGAGGTCACCCCGGCCGAGCTGGCCACCGCCCGGGCCGACGCCGACTGCACCACCCGCAGCAACCTCGCCGGGATCTGGTTCGGCGTCCTGGCCGGCTACCAGCGCCAGCAGATCGACCGCAACAGCCAGGCGCTGAACGCCCACCGCGAGGCCGTCCGCGCCCAGGACGCCAGACTCGCCGGGCTGCTCGCCGACGCCGGATCCGGGCCGACGCCGTGAGCACCGCCCGCCCGGGTGCGTGAACGCGCCCGGCCCCGGGCGCCGGAGGGGCGCTCGGGGCCGGGCGGGCCGACGGGCGGGCAGGCGGGTGGCTCGGGCGGACCCGCAGGCCCGGGCCGGTCAGCGGCGGCGGTAGGCCACCGTGTTCGGGGTCGCGTAGTCGGTTCCGTCGTCGACGATCACGATCTTCGGGACGATCCGGGTCTCCTCCTCGGGCGGCCGCCCGGCCGCGGCGGCCCCGCCGCTCCCGGCGCCGTCCCCGGAGTCCGGCGCCACGTCCGGCGCCGCGTCCGGCGGACCGGCCGGACGCGGCGGAACCGGCCCGGTGGCGAGCGCCGTCGCCCCGGCCGGGGACGGGGCGACCCGCCCCGGGGTGACCGGGAGCACGGCCGTGGCCGCCTCCGCGGCGGGTGCCTGGGCGGGCGGCAGCGCCGGGACGGGCTGCTTGCGCAGGTCCGCCCTCGGGTCCGTGAGGACGGGCAGCGGGATCTCCCCGGTGTCCGCCTCCGAGTCGACCACCGGGCCCGGCCGGCCGACGAGCGCGACGGTGCCGCCCGCCGCGGCGACCGCGGCGGCGGCGGCCGGCTCGATCGCGCCGACCGCCGCACCGGTGAGCGAGGCCAGCGTCGCCTTGATGTGGTCGAGGTGCTGCTGCACCGTCTCCAGCCTGGTCGCGTACTCGCGCTGCTCGCGCTCGCCGGCCGCGTTGATCCGCTCGGCCTCGCGCCGGGCCTGCTCGACCAGCTGGTCCGCCCGGGCCTGCGCCTCGGCGTCGGCCTGCTTGATCTGGCCGAGCACGGTCTCCCGGAACTGCTCCGCCTCCTTGACCCGCCGCTCGGCGGTGGCCGAGACCACCGCGTCCTCGCCGTCGGCCTCGGCCTGGGCCTGGGCGAACATCTCGTCGGCCTTGCGGCGCAGCTCGGCCAGCTTGGCCTCGGCCCGCTCGGACGCCTCGGCGGCGGCGACCCTGACCTTGGCGGCGTGCGCGGTGGCGCCGTCGCGGACGGAGCGCACCTCGCGGTCGGTGTCGGCCCGGATCGTCTCGGCCTCGGCCCGGGTGCGCTCGTCGGTGCGGCGGGCGGCGGCGTCGGCCTCGGTCCGGGTGGTGGTCGCGTACTCCTTGGCGGCGCGGTCGAGCGCCTGGCCCGCCTCGTACACCTCGTCGCGGAGGTCCTCGGCCCGGCGCTCGGCCTTGTCACGGACGGCGCGGGCCTCGTTCTCCGCCGTGCGGGCCAGGCCGGCGGCCTGCTCGCTCAGGACCTGGTAGTCCGGTTCCGGGGCGTCGGCGGCGGCCTGCTGGATCTCGGCCAGCCGGCGCTCCATCTCCCGGATGCCGGAGCCGAGCACGCTCAGCCGCTCCCAGGACTCGTCGCGCTGCGCGGTGAGCGCGGTCAGGGCACGTTCGACCTGGTCGGGCGCGTAACCGCGCCGGGCAACGGTGAAGCCGTACTGGGGGACGGCATCGCTCATGGGCTCTTCCCCTCGTGTCGCGGGCTGCGGAGCCCATGATCGGACGGATCGGTCTGCTCGGTGACCAGGTCCGGGAACCCGGTCGGGATTCGGTTGTCGGGTGGATCGAAACCGGTCGAGGATGGGCGCTTGCGACCATCCTCTTGACCTATTTTGCGCAGATCAGGGCGAAACCCCAACGAGACACCGCCGCGGCGGTACGCCGAAGGGGCCGTTCCGGGCACCGGAACGACCCCCTGCCACCTGCGCGGATCCGGCACGGCCTGCTAGAGCAGACCGTCCCAGAACTGCTCCAGCAGCACGGCCCACCAGGTGTCCGCGGACTGGAGCGCAGCGGGGTCGATCGCGGCCAGCTGGGCCTGGAAGTCGGTCGTCCAGCGACCGGCCTGGTCCGGGGTCAGCCCGTACCGCAGCCGCCACATCCGGCCCAGCAGGGCCAGCGAGCGGACGAACTCCGGTACACCTGTGTTGACGAACCGGGGGGGCTCGCCGGTTCCTTCCGGATCCACCGCGACCACGTGCGCCGTACCGTACTGCACGCAGAGCTGGCGGCCGTAGTCGTTGCCCAGCACCAGGTATCCGCCGAAGTCCGGGCCGCCCGGCAGGCCGCGCTCGGCGGCCAGCTCGGCGAGCGTCGGGATCGGCCGGCCGTCCTGCGCCTGGGCCCAGAAGAACGGTCCGAACTCGCGCGGCAGCCCGGCCCACATCAGCGTCTGCGCCACCGGCTCGGGAACGCCCTGGCGGGCCACCGCCCGCTGCTCGAAGCGGAACACGTTCGGCCCGAAGGCCTGGCCGAGTTCCTGGGCGAGCTGCTGCGGCGCGACCGGCGGCAGCGCCGGGACGGTGCCGGGCGCGGGCAGCGGCACCCGGAACGGGCGGACCCGCTGCGGGCCCGAGGCCAGCTGGTGCAGCTCGTCCAGGTGGTCGAGCAGCTGCGCCATGCCGGCCTGCCGGGAGTGGTGGTCCCGGCCGTAGTCGGCGGTGTGGGTGAGCCGGACGTTCGGCCAGGAGGCGGCGATCATCCGGTTGCAGTACCCGCCGGGCAGGTCGCAGGACTCCAGCTCGGTGTAGAGCTCCAGCACCTGCTCCGGCGGCACGTTGAGCCGCCGCAGGTCCTGGAGGATCTTCCACTCCGGGTGCGGGGTGCCGGGCTCGCTGCGGTGCAGCAGCTTCTGCTCCGAGCCGTCCGGGCCCCGGTAGCTGAGCGCGGCGAAGTAGCCGGGACCGACGGCGGGCACGCCGGGCGGCACCGGGGCGCCCGGCTGCGGGGCCGGGGGAACGGCCGGGGCGACCGCCGCCGGGGCGGACGGCGGGGTGCCGACGGGCGCGGGCCCGCCCGGGTACCCGTAGCCGGCGCCGGGCGCGACGGGGGCGCCCGGACCGGGCGGCGGCGGGACGGCGGGGCCGCCGGAGGGCGGGGTACCCGGGTCTGCGGGGGCGCCGCCGAGCAGCGCGGGATCGATCGCGCCCGCCAGCTGGGTGCGCTCGTACGCGACCCCGCCGGGCGGCGTACCGGGCGCGGCGGGCGGCGTGGCCGGGGCGTCCCCGGGACGCAGCCCCACCGGGGGCGGGGGCGGCGGGGCGCCGGTCGCGTTGCGGCCGCCGGAACCGGCGGGGGCCGCGGGGCCGGAGCCGCCGCGCAGCCCGGCGGGCGGGGGCGGCGGCGGAGCCGAGGCCGGGTTGCGGCCGAGCCCGCCGGGAGCGGAGCCCGCGCCGGGACCGGCCGGGCCTCCGCGCAGGCCGGCCGGCGGGGGCGGCGGCGGGGCGGAGGCGGGGTTGCGGCCGAGCGAGACGGGCGGGGCCGACGGCGCGGGCTCACCGGCGGGCGGCACCGGCGCACCGGGCGGGCCGTCGGGCGGGGCCAGCATGGTCGGGGCGTGCTCGACGTTGGCACCGGCCGGCGGCGGGACGGGCGCGCCCGGCAGACCCGCCAGACCGGGCGGACCGTCCGGCGGCGCCAGCAGCGTCGGCGCGGGCTCCACGGACGAACCCGACGGCGGCAGCGGCGTCCCCCGCCCCGGCGTCCCCGGACCACCGGGACCACCGGGAGCACCCGGCAGACCCGCCAGACCGGGCGGACCGTCCGGCGGCGCCAGCAGCGTCGGCGCGGGCTCCACGGACGGACCCGACGGCGGCAGCGGCGTCCCCCGCCCCGGCGTCCCCGGACCACCGGGAGCACCCGGCAGACCCGCCAGACCCGGCCGGCCGCCCTCGGGCAGCAGGACCGTGGCGGCCTCCGAGCCGGCCCGCGGCTCGGAGGGCAGCCCGGCGCCGTTGGTCCGCAGCCCCTCCGGCAGCAGCACGGTCGCGGCCTCGGGGCCCGCCCCGTGCCCGGACGGCCCGGACGGCCCGGCGGGCTCGTCGTGGCCGGGCGGCGGCGCGAGCATGGTCGGCGCGTCGCCGGGGGGCCGCTCGGAGAGCGGCGGCGTGGTCAGGACGGCGGGCGCGGGGGCGGGCCCCGCCGGCGGAAGCACCGGAGCCGCCGGAGCCGGGTGGGCGGGCGGGGCCGCCGGCGGAACGCCCGGAGCGGCTGGAGCGGCCGGCGGCGCGACGGGCGCGGGACCGGCGGCGGGCGCACCCAGCCGCTCCGCCTCCGCGGCGAGCGCCGCCTCCCCGGCCTCCTGCAGCCACTGCGGCGGGCTGAGCAGGAAGGAGGTCGCCTCGACCGGCCCCGGCGTGGGCCGGGCCGCCCCGGCCGGGTTGGCCGCGACCGGCCGCCCGTACGCCTCCTCGTACTGCCGGACCACCTCGTTGACGGGCAGCGCGGGCCAGAGGGTGCTCGCGCCGGAGTCCCGGGCGATCACCAGCCGGGCCTCCCCCTCCGCGGCGGCCGTGCCGTCGGCGGGCTGCACCGCCCAGCAGACGAAGCCCAGATCGAACTCCCGGACCCGCACCTCGCGCTGCCGCTCCCGCGGCACCCCGCCGTTGATCCACTCCTCGGCGAGCTCATGCGCCTGCGCGTACGTCACCACGCCCGGTTCACCCCTGTCCCCATCGTCCCCGCTCGTTCCACATCCTCGGCACCGCCGACACCGCCGGGCCCCGCACCGGACGGCCCCACCGCGGACGCCATCTCAGCCCACCGGAACGGCGCGGGCGAACCCGCCGTCCACCATCAGCTCGGCGACCGTCTCCAGCTCCGGCGGGCTCCCCGCCAGCCGCAGCAGGAAGTCGTCGAAGTCGTTCCCGCAGGGCAGCAGCAGCCTGCCCACCCGGTCCTCGGGGCTCTCCGGCCCGCCGGTGTCACGGGCGTCGTCGTAGAGGCAGAACCAGACCGACCCGGCCCGCTCCCCGCGCACCTTGAGCGCCACGATGCCGCCCTGGGCGTAGGCGATGCCCAGGTAGTCCTTGGTGAGGTGGTCGCGCAGGCACTTGTTGGCGTAGACGACGTCCTCGGTGCCGTACTCCTCGGTGAGCGTCAGGAACGGCTGGTCGAGCAGCAGGCCCAGCTCCGGGTCCAGCGCCACCCCCACCGGGGCCCGGCCGCCGCCGAGCTTGAGGAAGGTGCGGTAGGCGCCCGGCAGCCGGTGGCCCAGCCGCTCCTCGGCGCGCTGCACGAGGTCCTCGGTGACGCCGATCGGGTCGCCGCCGTCCTTGGCGAGCGAGAAGTGCACCGGCCGCCGCTCCTGCAGCGGCCGGGTGCCGCGGCGCGCGTGGTCGGCGGAGGAGGTGGCCAGCCCGCCGTGGTGCCGCAGCAGCGCCTTGACCTCGACCGGGACCAGTTCCATCCGCCGCCGGCCGGGCGGCGCCCCGCCGACCGCGTGGTGCCAGGTCCAGCCGGGCGGGGTGGCGACGGCGGTCTCCAGGTCGGCCCAGAGCGGGTGGCCCTGGGTGAACAGCGCGGCGTTGGCCGAGACGTAGTCGGTCAGCCGCAGTTCGTCGACCCCGAAACCGGGCGGCGGGTCGGCGACCTCGGCCGCCGCGGCGGCGTAGGGGCCGAAGTCCGGATAGCCGTGCTCGTCCACCCGGACCCCGGCGGGGTGGCGCTCCGCGCGGACCGGGTCCGGGAACTGCACCACCTGACCTGCGTACGCCGCGTTCGGTGCGGCGGCGACGCCGGGCCGACCTGTCGTCATCTGGGAGCCCCCACTGGCTGCTGCAAACTCTCGGTGCGCTTGTCGGGGACCAGCGTAGGGGGTGCGTCCCGGGGCCGGTCCCCCGCCCGCCGGGACCGGTGGGCGGGGGCGGCCGGCGGCCCCGGACCGCCGGCCGCCGCGGCTCAGCGGGCCGGCGTCCCGGCCAGCACGTCCACCACCCGTTCCTGCTGCTCCGCGGTGATCTGGGGGTACAGCGGCAGGGTCAGCAGCTCCCCCGCGGCCCGCTCGGCGACCGGGAACGACCCCGGGCCGTGACCGAGGTGCCGGAAGGCCGGCTGCAGGTGGACCGGCACCGGGTAGTGCACGCCCGCGCCGATCCCGGCCGCGTTCAGCGCCGCGAGCAGTGCGTCCCGCCGGCCGCGGCCCGCGCCGATCCGCACCGCGTACAGGTGCCGGACGTGCTCGTTGCCGGGGGCGGTGCGCGGCGCGGTGACGCCCTCCAGCCCGGCCAGCAACCGGTCGTAGCGGTCGGCCGCGGCCCGCCGGGCCTCGTTCCAGGCGGGCAGCCGGCGCAGCTTGGCCCGGAGCACGACCGCCTGCAGCGCGTCCATCCGGGAGTTGAAGCCGAACCGCTCGTGCTCGTACTTGCGGGCCGAGCCGTGGTCGCCGATCAGCCGGACCGCGGCGGCCAGTTCGGCGTCGTCGGTGACCACCGCGCCCGCGTCGCCGTACGCGCCCAGGTTCTTGCCGGGGTAGAAGCTGGTGGCGGAGATCCGGCCGTGCAGCGCCCGGCCGTCCTGGCGGGCGCCCTGGGACTGCGCGGCGTCCTCGACCACCGGGCGGTGGCCGGCCAGTTCGAGCAGCGGTGCCATCGGGGCGAGCTGGCCGTTGAGGTGGACGGGCAGCAGCGCGACGGCATCCCCCGCCACCTCGGCGGCCTTCGCCGGGTCGAGCAGCAGGTGGTCGGGGTCGGCGTCGGCCAGGACCGGGCGCAGACCGGCCCGCTGCACGGCCCCGGCGGTGGCGACGAAGGTGTTGGCGGGCAGCACCACGCCGCCGCCGGGCGGCAGGCCGAGGGCGCGCAGGGCCAGTTCGAGGGCGTCGGTGCCGTTGGCGGCGCCGACGCAGTGCCGGGCGCCGGAGAAGGCCGCGTACTCCTCCTCGAAGGCGGTCACCTCCGGTCCCCTGACGTAGCCGCCGCTCGCGAGCACCCGGTCGAAGCCGGCCCGGACCTCCGCCTCGATCTCGGCGTGCGCGGCGGCGAGGTCGACGAGCGGGACGGGCTGGTCGGTGGTCATCCTGTGGTCTCCCCTGGGCCGGTCGGAAGCTGTCGGACGTACGGGCGGGGGCCGGTGCGACGGCGGGCCGGCGCGACGGCGGGGCCGGCCCGGCTCCCGTGCCCCGCCGGGACACGGCGCACCGTGCGCGGCACGCGGGGTGCGCCGCACCGGCGGGACCGGCGGCCGGATCAGCCGGCGCCGGGACCCGCGCCGACCGGGACGGTGGCACCGCCGAGTTCGAGGCTGAGCGAGGCCGCCTCCAGCAGCTGGAGCACCCGCAGCCCGGCCCGGCCGTCGGTGAGCGGGGCCCGGCCCTCGGTGACGGCCGCGGCGAACTCGGCCATCACGTTGCGCAGCGCCTCCTGCTCGACCAGGGCGGGGGCGACCATCGAACCGACCCGGTAGGAGATCCGGGCCCGGTGGCGGATCGCGTCGGTCAGCTCCTCCGGCGGGGTGAGGTCCACCCCGCGGTCGTGGACGGCGAGCCGGGCCTGCGGGTTGAGGTCGTCCCAGACCAGGGTGCGCCGCGAACCCCCGATCAGCGTGGTGCGGACCTTGGTCGGCGAGAGCCAGTTGACGTGGCAGTGCGCCAGCGCGCCGTTGCTCAGCCGGACGGTCAGGTAGGCGACGCAGGCCCGGCCGGCCCCGATCGGGTCGGCGCCCTGGGCGGAGACCCCGACGGGTTCGACGCCCGGCGGCAGGACGAAGTCCAGGATCGACAGGTCGTGCGGGGCGAGGTCCCAGAGCACGTCGACGTCCTGCTGGACCAGCCCGAGGTTGATCCGCACCGAGTCGAAGAACTGGATGTCGCCGATCTCCCCGCCGTGCACGAGTTCGCGGATCCGGCGCACCACCGGGGTGTAGCAGAAGGTGTGGTCGCACATCAGCACCAGCCCGCGTTCCTCGGCGAGCCGCACCAGCGCGGCGGCCTCCGCGGCGGAGGTGGTGATCGGCTTCTCCACCAGGACGTGCTTGCCGGCCTCCAGCGCGGCCCGGACCAGCCGGTGGTGGGCGGCGGCCGGGGTGGCCACCGCGACCGCGGCGACCCGGTCGTCGGCCAGCACCTCCTCGAACGCGGTGGTGGCCCGGACGGTGCTGTACTCGCCGAGCACCCGCCGCAGCTTCGTCTCGTCCAGGTCGCAGAGCCAGTGCAGGCGCAGGGCCGGTGTCTGCTGCGCGTTGCGGACCAGGTTCGGGCCCCAGTAGCCGGCCCCGACCACCGCCATCCCGATCCGGTGCTCCGGTGCGGCCGGTGGCGGCGCGCCCGGGGTGGGCACGTGTCCGCCCGGCGCTTCGGTGGCGGCTTCGGTCTCCGTCATCGCAGGCCCCCTTGCCAGGAGTCGGGGCTCCCCGGCCCCAACGGCCGTGGCGAGCGGGGACGTTGCCGCCTCCTCCGGCTCCCTCTCCGGACCGGCCGGCCCCTCGGCTCGCTGCTGGAACGCTACCGGCCGGCGCCCGCGGCCGGGCCGGTTTCGGGAAACCCGGGGACGGGTCGTGACGATGCCGTGCGGATCCCGCCGACATCGTGTGACCGTCCGCCGGTCGGCTCGGCGCGCCGCACCCCGGGTGTGCGCTTGTCAGTGTCATTTGACAGGCTGGCCCCTGACAGCCGTGCCACGAACGGGCCCGGGGGGCCTGGTCGAGCGGGAGGACGGGCGGACAGCGGACCAGGAGGAGGGCGACGCCATGACCACCGGGGAACCGGAGGGAACACCGCTGCTGCGCCACCACCGCGACAGCCTGCTGCCCGCCGTGGCCGCCGCGCTGTCCCTGAAGGGCGGCGAGGTGCACACCCTGGCCGGCGACAAGTCCGACCGCCGTCCCGTGCTGCACCCGCTGGTCGGCGGTTTCCTCGACGCGCTGCCGCCCGAGCACCGCGAGCGCTTCACCGGACGCTGCCCGGAGGCGGTCCTGCTCTCCCAGTACCTGGCCGCGGTGGACGGCCGCCGCTCCAAGCGCGCCGCCCGCAAGCCGATGAGCCTGCACGAGGCGCGCAAGGCGCTCAAGGGCGCCCGGCTGACGACGGTGCGGATCCGCGAGGAGCACGACCCGGCCCACGGCACCCACGCGCCGCCGTGCCGTTCCTGCGCGCCGCTGCTGGAGCACTTCACCGTCCAGAGCGTCGCGGTCGGCCCGGCCGCCGGCTGACCGGTCCGCCGTACGGCCGCCCCCCACCGGCCGCACGGCGCACCGCCCGTCCCCCGTCCCCGAACCACCGGAGCCCGTCCTGAATCCGCCCAGCCCACCCCCGCCCCCGCCGCCGGCCGCAGTCGGCGGACCAGCGCTGCGGACCCGCCCGCGCTTCCCGGCCGACGTCGCCGCCGAACTGAAGGCGGCCGGCTGGCACCCCGGGCGCTGGCAGATCCGGCAGGCCGAGGAATGGGCCGACGCCCTGGTCGGGTACGGCAGCCCGGCGGGCGTGCAGCACGCGGTCTTCCCGGCGGCGGTGGAGGCCTGGGCCGAGTTCGGCGGCCTCGCCTTCGACCTGGTCGGGCCCGGCCGGCAGCTGGCCCGCACCCCGTTCCTCGTCGACCCGCTGTGCGGCCTGCACCAGCCCCGCACCCTGGCCGACCTGGGCCGCGCCCTGGACACCCGGATCGCCCCGCTGGGCGAGGAGGCGTACGGCCAGGCGCTGCTGGCGATCGACGAGGAGGGCCGGGTCTACAGCCTGGACCACACCGGCGAGTGGTTCCTCGGCCACGGCGTCGACCAGGCGATCAGCACGCTGGTCCTGGGCACCGCGCCGGAACGGCTGCGCACCGCCGACGGGGCCTGAGCCCGGCACCGGGCGGAACGGGTCCCGAGCGGAACGGGTCCCGGGCGGAACGGAGCGGGTGCCGCGCGGGACGAGCGTGCCCGGACGGACGGGGCCGGGGAGGCCGGGGGAACGACCCGCCCCGGTCTGCCGTCCGCACCGGCCGCCGGCCTGCCGGCTACACCAGCCGGTCGTCGCGGATCGCCAGCCGGGACGGCAGCACCGCCTCGACGCGGAACCCGCCGTCCCGCTCCGGCCCCGCCGAGAAGGTGCCGCCGAGCGCGACCACCCGCTCGCGCATCCCGACCAGCCCGTTGCCGCCGCTGGGCAGCCCCGCCCCGGCCCGCTCGCCGACCGGGCAGGCGTTCACCACGCTCACCCGCACCCCGTTCGGGGCGTAGGCCAGCAGCACCGACACCTGTGCGCCGCCCGCGTGCTTGTGCGCGTTGGTCAGCCCCTCCTGCACCACCCGGTACGCGGTCTGCTCGGCCTCGCCGGTGAACTCCTGCCGGCTGCCGCTGACCGTCAGGATGACGGCCATCCCGGCCGCCCGGGACTGGTCGACCAGCCTCGGCAGCGCCGCCAGCGAGTCGGGCTCCGGCGCGGTCTCGTCGGACATCCGCAGCACGCCGAGGATCTCCCGCAGCTCGTTGAGCGCCTGCCGGCCGACCTCGCCCATCAGCTTGGCGCTCTGCGCCGCCTTCTCCGGGTCCTTGGCGACGATCCGCTCCAGCGCCCCCGCGTGCACCACCATCAGCGAGACCCGGTGCGCCACCACGTCGTGCATCTCCCGGGCGATCCGGGTGCGCTCCTCCAGCCGGGCCCGGCGGGCCCGCTCCCGGGCCTGCTCGGCCAGCAGGTCCAGCTCGGTCTCCAGACCGTGCGCGCGGTCCTTGAGCGACTCGATCAGCCGCCGCCGCGCGCCCACGTACAGGCCGGTCACCACCGGTGCGGCGGTCGCACCGGCCGCCACCAGCAGCGACAGCACCAGCTGTCCCCAGAGCGGCGGCTGCTCGACCACCGGCTCGCCCGGGCTGAACATCGACATCAGGATCACGCCGGTCGTCTCGGCGTAGGCGAGCGCGGAGAGCGCCACCACCCGCCGGCGGCGCGAGGGCCACTCCCAGGTCTCGGCCAGCGTGTACAGCGCGACCAGCAGCAGCACCATGCTGGGCACGGCGGGCATCACGATCAGCGCGACCACCACCGGCACGGCCGGCCAGCGCCGCCGCAGCACCAGGGTCGCCCCGGCCAGCGCGGCGAACACCGCGATCCCGAACTGCGCCGTCGCGCTCAGGTGGATCCGGCCGCCGACCGTCGTGACCGAGCTGCTCGCGCACTCCAGCGCCGCCAGGGCGGCGAGCCCGGCGTCCAGGAGGGCACTGCGCCGCCGCGGCCACCACAAGAACGACGATCGGTCCCGCGCGCGCTCCCCAGGCGACTTGCTCATGCCCCACAGACTACGGCGCGCCCCCGCCCCGCCCCCACCGGGTCGGGACGGGCGATCCGCCGGGCGGTGCCCGCCGGGCGCCGGACCGCCGCCGGAGGTCACGAGTGGTCCAGACCACATACGGTCCCGGGGCATGGCTGTCCGCCATCCGGCCACTTCGCGGACAGCGCCCGTCACGACACCTATGCTGGTCGCGTCGGACAGCGCGGTCCGCACGCGTCACACCCGCCACACGCGGGGCGGCCCTGTGACGATGAGCCGTTGCCGAACACCCCACCACCCCGAGGGAGCCAGCCGTGACCGCTCCGGTCCCCAGCCAGGCGGACAACCCGACCCCCGTCGTCGCCGACAACGCCGCGCTGCGCGCGGACATCCGGCGCCTCGGCGACCTGCTCGGCGAGACGCTGGTCCGCCAGGAAGGTCCCCAGCTGCTCGGCCTGGTCGAACAGGTCCGGCTGCTCAGCCGCACCGACGGCGAGTCCACCGCCGAACTGCTCTCCGACATCGACCTGGAGACCGCCGCCAAGCTGGTGCGCGCCTTCTCCACGTACTTCCACCTCGCCAACGTCACCGAGCAGGTGCACCGCGGCCGGGAGTTCGCCATCCGCCGCGCCCGCGAGGGCTCGCTGCTCGCGCAGACCGCCGACCAGCTGGCCGAGGCCGACGGCAAGCACCTCCAGGACACCCTGGCCCACCTCGCCGTCCGCCCGGTCTTCACCGCGCACCCGACCGAGGCGGCCCGCCGCAGCGTCCTCAACAAGCTCCGCCGGATCGGCGAGCTGCTCGACCGCATCCACCGCGAGGAGACCGCCGCCGGCCTCTCCCAGGCCGACCCGGCCCGCACCTCCTCCGCCCGCCGCCAGGCCGACCGCCGGCTCGCCGAGGTCATCGACCTGCTCTGGCAGACCGACGAGCTGCGCATCGCCCGCCCGGAGCCCACCGACGAGGCCCGCAACGCCGTCTACTACCTCGACGAGCTCTACCGCGACGCCGTCCCGCAGGTCCTCGAAGAGCTGCACGAGGAGCTCGCCCGGGTCGGCCTGGAGCTGCCCGACGGCGTCCGCCCGCTCACCTTCGGCACCTGGATCGGCGGCGACCGCGACGGCAACCCCAACGTCACCCCGCAGGTCACCTGGGACGTCCTCAACCTCCAGCACGAGTACGGCATCAAGGACGCCCTCGCCGCCGTCGACGACCTGCGCAGCACCCTCTCCACCTCCGAGCGGCTGGCCGGCGCCTCCGTCGAACTGCTCGCCTCGCTCAACACCGACCTCCACCTGCTCCCCGAGCTGAGCCCGCGCTACAAGCGGATGAACGCCGAGGAGCCGTACCGCCTCAAGGCCACCTGCATCCGGCTCAAGCTGGAGAACACCCGCGAGCGCCTCGCCGGCGGCACCCCGCACGTCGAGGGCCGCGACTACCTCGGCACCCGCGAGCTCGTCGCCGACCTGCGGCTGATCCAGGACTCGCTGCGCGCCCACCGCGGCGGACTGATCGCCGACGGCCGGCTCGCCCGCGCCATCCGCACCGTCGAGGCCTTCGGCCTGCAGCTCGCCACCATGGACGTCCGCGAGCACGCCGAGGCCCACCACCACGCGCTCGGCCAGCTCTTCGACCGGCTCGGCGAGGAGGCCTGGCGCTACAACGACATGCCGCGCGAGTACCGCCAGCGGCTGCTCGCCAAGGAGCTGCGCTCGCGCCGCCCGCTCGCCCCGACCCCGGCCCCGCTGGACGCCGCGGGCGCCAAGACCCTCGGCGTCTTCACCACCATCCGCGAGGGCTTCGAGCGGTTCGGCGACGAGATCGTCGAGTCCTACATCATCTCGATGTGCCAGGGCGCCGACGACGTCTTCGCCGCCACCGTGCTGGCCCGCGAGGCCGGCCTGATCGACCTGCACGCCGGGATCGCCAAGATCGGCATCGTGCCGCTGCTGGAGACCACCGACGAGCTCCAGCAGGCCGACCGCATCCTCGACGAGATGCTCTCCGACCCCTCCTACCGGCTGCTCGTCTCGCTGCGCGGCGATGTCCAGGAGGTCATGCTCGGCTACTCCGACTCCTCCAAGTTCGGCGGCATCACCACCTCCCAGTGGGAGATCCACCGCGCCCAGCGCCGGCTGCGCGACGTCGCCCACCGCTACGGCATCCGGCTGCGGCTCTTCCACGGCCGCGGCGGCACCGTCGGCCGCGGCGGCGGCCCCTCGCACGAGGCCATCCTGGCCCAGCCCTGGGGCACCCTGGAGGGCGAGATCAAGGTCACCGAGCAGGGCGAGGTCATCTCCGACAAGTACCTGCTGCCCTCGCTCGCCCGCGAGAACCTCGAACTGACCCTCTCCGCGACGCTGGCCGCCTCCGCGCTGCACACCGCCCCGCGCCAGGCCCCCGAGGAACTGGCCCGCTGGGACGCCGCCATGGACCGGGTCTCCGAGGCCGCGCACACCGCCTACCGCGGTCTGGTCGAGCAGGAGGACCTGCCGAAGTACTTCTTCGCCGCCACCCCGGTCGACCAGCTCGCCTCGCTGCACCTGGGCTCGCGCCCGTCGCGCCGCCCCGACTCCGGCGCCGGCCTCGACGGCCTGCGCGCCATCCCGTGGGTGTTCGGCTGGACCCAGTCCCGCCAGATCGTCCCCGGCTGGTACGGCGTCGGCGCCGGCCTCGCCGCCGCCCGCGAGGCGGGCCTCGGCGACGTGCTCGACGAGATGTACGGCCAGTGGCACTTCTTCCGCAACTTCCTGTCCAACGTCGCCATGACGCTGGCCAAGACCGACCTGCGGATCGCCCGCCACTACGTCGAGCAGCTGGTGCCCGCCGAGCTGCACCACGTCTTCGAGCAGATCCAGGCCGAGCACGAGGTCACCCTGCGCGAGGTGCTGCGCCTCACCGGGGAGAGCGAACTGCTGGAGCACAACCCGGTGCTCAAGCAGACCTTCGCCGTCCGCGACGCCTACCTCGACCCGATCTCCTACCTCCAGGTCGCGCTGCTGCGCCGGCAGCGCGAGGAGGCCACCACCGGCCGTCAGGAGGACCCGCTGCGGGCCCGCGCCCTGCTGCTGACCGTCAACGGCATCGCCGCCGGCCTGCGCAACACCGGCTGACCGCCGACCGCCCGGGGGC
>NZ_JBHJRC010000033.1:0-40790 GCF_042261735.1 Kitasatospora sp. NPDC056327
GCCGGGCCCTGCCCCGTTCGGCTGAATCCCTCCCCGGCAGGACTCCGGCGCCCGGCACCGCGAGGGCGACGGCCGCCCCGAGCCGGGGCTACGGGCGGCGGAGCAGGGGGAACCGCACGGTCCTCCTGGTGGGGGCAGGGTGCTGTCAGGCGGCCTCGCGGATCTCCAGGGTGCAGCACTTGACGCTGCCGCCGCCCTTGAGGAGTTCGGAGAGGTCCACGCCGATCGGGCGGAAGCCGTGGTCGCGGAGCCGGGCCGCGACCCCGGCCGCCGCCTCCGGGAGGACCACGTTCAGGCCGTCGCTGACCACGTTGAGCCCGAACGCCACCGCGTCCTCCTCCCCCACCAGTACCGCGTCCGGGAAGAGCCGGGCCAGCACCGCCCGGCTGCCCGCCGAGAACGCGCCCGGGTAGTACATGATCCGGTCGCCGTCGAGCACGCTGAGCGCGGTGTCCAGGTGGTAGAAACGCGGGTCGACGAGGTCCAGGCCGATCACCGGGCGGCCGAGGAACTCCTGGGCCTCCGCGTGCCCGGCGGAGACGCTGCGGAAGCCCCGGCCGGCCAGCAGGTGACCGTCCGTCAGCAGCAGGTCGCCCTCGCCCTCGTTGACGTGCGCCGGGTCGTGGGTCGCGAAGCCCCGGGCCCGGAACCACTCCAGGTAGGCCGGGCCCTCGGCGGCCCGCTCGGCGTTGCGGAACCGGGCGCCGAGCGCCCGGCCGTCGACGACGGTGGCACCGTTGGCCGCGTACACCATGTCGGGCAGGCCCGGCAGCGGGTCGATCAGGTCGACGCGGTGGCCGAGGCTCAGGTACAGCGCGTACAGGCGCTCCCACTGGGCCACCGCGAGCGCGGTGTCGACCGGCTTGGCCGGGTCCATCCAGGGGTTGATGGCGTAGCTGACCTCGAAGTGCTCCGGGCGGCACATCAGGTAGCGGCGCGGGCGGGCGGTGCGGACCGGGGCGGTGCCGGCCGGAACGGTGCTGGTCATGACGGGCTCCGTGAGGGTGGGGACGGGCGGAGGAGGACGGTTCAGGCGGCGGCGGGGCGCTCGGGGAAGTCCCGCAGCGGGCGCAGCGGGCTCACCAGCAGGACGGCACCGGCCGCCAGCAGCACGCCGGCCATGATCCAGATCGTGGTGCGGGCCCCGAGGACCTCGCCCAGCCAGCCGCCGAGCAGGGCCCCGACCGGAATGGCACCGAAGTTGACGGTGGAGGCGCTGGCCCGGATCCGGCCGATCATCGCGGGCGGGCAGTAGGACTGGTAGAAGCTGCCGGCCAGCACGTTGCCGGCGACCACCCCGCAGACCGCGACCGACCAGGCGACCGCGCTCACCGCGAGCGGCAGCCGGGTGCCGGCGAGCGGGAGCAGCAGCAGGAACGGGGCGGCGACCAGTTCGCAGAGCAGCGTCCCGCGGGCGGTGCCGAACCGGCGGGCGATCCGGCCGGCGAGGGCCGCGCCGGCCAGGCCGCCGACGGAGACCACCGCGAAGACGGCGCCGATGCCGCCGGGCGAGACCCCGACGTCGCGGACCAGGAAGACGGTCTGCACGGCCTGGATGCCGTTGAGGCCGAGGTTGCCGACCGTCCCGAAGACGGCCAGGGTGCGCAGGTACCGGTCGCCGGCCAGGAAGCGGACGCCCTCGCCGATCTCGCGGAGGATGCCGCGCCGCTCGGAGACCGGCGGCGGGGTCTCCTTCACCCGGATCGTGCCCAGGCAGATCGCCGAGACCAGGTAGGTGACGGCGTCCCCGAGCAGGCCGCTGGCCGCGCCGAACGTCTGGGAGAGCAGACCGGCCACGCCGGGGCCGGCGATCTCCGCCGCGGAGTCCCCGGAGCGCAGTTTGACGTTGGCCTCCAGCAGGTCCTCCTTGGCGACCAGCGAGGGCAGCACGGCGCCGTACGCGGTGGAGAAGAAGACCTTCGCCGCCCCGGCCAGCAGGGCCACCGCGATCAGCTGGGCCATCGTCAGGGCGTCGAACCAGCCCGCCACCGGCACGCTGCCGAAGAGCACCAGCAGCAGCAGGTCGCAGACCAGCATCACCTTCAGCCGGGGCCAGCGGTCCACCCAGGCGCCCGCCAGCAGGCCGAGGAACAGCCAGGGGACCCAGGCGGCGGCGGTGAGCACGCCGACCATGAACGGCGAGGCGTCCAGGGTGACCACCGCCACCAGGGCGAGGGCGACGTTGCCGACGGCGGTGCCCAGGCCGCTGGTGGTCTCGCCGACCCACAGCTTGCGGAAGTTCCCCTGGGCCCACAGGCCCCAGCGGCTGCGGCGCGGCCGGTCGGCCCGGTCCGCCCGTTCGGGCTCCGGGGACCGGTCGAACGGGGCGGGCCGTTCGGACGGGGTGCCCGGGGCGGCGTCCTCCGGGCTCCCGGTGCTCGTGCTCGTCGTGGCGCTCGTGGTCATGGCGGGTCAGTCTCCAAGCGTGTCGGCCAGCACGGCGGCGATCCGTGCGAGGGGCTCCGGCTGGGTGAGGGCACCGTGCTCGCAGTCGAGGCGGTGCGCGGTGACGGGGCCGCCGACGTACGGGGCCCAGGCGGCCTCGTAGGGCCAGCCGGCCGGCTTGTCCGCGGTGGCGCCGACGAAGACGGCGGGCCCCCGGTAGTGGCCGGGCACGTGCTCGGCCATCAGCTTGCGGTGGAGTTCGAAGACGTCGGGCAGGACGCCCGCGGCCTCGCCGAGCAGGGCGGTGAGCTCGGCCTCGCCGCGCCCGTCGGCGGGGTCGTGGCCGAGCGAGACGAGCAGCTCGGCCAGGGTCTCCACGGGGTCGTCGGACGGCGGGGCGGCGTCGGGGTGCTCGTCCGCGGAGCCGGCCGGGACGCCGTCGAGGAGGGCGAGCAGGCCGACCTCCTGGCCGTCCGCCTGGAGCAGGACCGCCATCTCCTGGGCGACCACCGCGCCGAAGGACCAGCCGAGCAGGTGGTACGGGCCCTGCGGGCGGACGGCGCGGATCTCCCGCACGTAGTCCTCGGCGATCTCGGTGACGGAGGCCGGGGAGCCGCCGCGCAGGCCGCGGGCCTGGAGGCCGTAGAGCGGGCGCCCGGGGTCGAGGTGGCGCAGCAGGCCCGCGTAGACCCAGCTGATGCCGGCGGCGGGGTGGACGCAGAACAGCGGGGCCCGGGGGCCGGCCGCGCGCAGCGGGAGGAGGGTGTCGAGGGCGCCGGCCGCGCCGTCCGGGCCGGTTCCGGTGTCCGCGCCGGTGCCGAGGCGGCGGGCCAGGGCCACCGCGGTGGGGGCCTCGAACAGGGCCCGGATGCCGAGGTCGGCGCCGAGTTCGGAGCGGATCCGGGCGAGCAGCTTCATGGCGAGCAGGGAGTGGCCGCCGAGGTCGAAGAAGCCGTCGTCGATCGAGACCGTCGGCACGTCCAGGACCTCCGCGAAGAGCCGGCAGAGGACCTCCTCGTGCGGGGTGCGGGGAGCTCGGCCGGTGGGTGCGGCGGTGAGGTCGGGGGCGGGCAGGGCGCGCCGGTCCACCTTGCCGCTCGCGGTCAGCGGGAAGGCGTCGAGCGGGACGACCGCGGCCGGGACCATCCAGCCGGGCAGCGACCCGGCCGCGAAGGCCCGCAGGTCGGCCGGCTCGACGGGGGCCGCCGGTCCGCCGGTGACGACGTAGGCGACCAGGCGGGGGCCTGCGGCGCCGTCCTCGCGGGCGGTCACGGTGGCGGCGCGGACCGCGGGGTGGCGGGTGAGGACGTGCTCGATCTCGCCGAGTTCGATCCGGAAGCCGCGGATCTTGACCTGGTGGTCGGTGCGGCCGAGGTAGTCGAGCCCGCCGTCGCGGTCGCGCCGGACGAGGTCGCCGGTGCGGTACATCCGGGCGCCCGGGGTGAACGGGTCGGCGACGAAACGCTCGGCGGTCAGGGCCGGGCGGCCGAGGTAGCCGCGGGCGAGTCCGGCACCGGACAGGTACAGCTCGCCGGGGACGCCGGGCGGCACGGGGTTCAGGTGCTCGTCGAGCACGTGGGCGCGGGTGCCCCGCACGGGGCGGCCCAGCGAGGGGCGCTCGGTGACCAGGGGCTGGGTGAGGGCGTCGACGGTGGACTCGGTGGGGCCGTAGAGGTTGCGGGCGGCCGTGCGCGGGGCCTCGCGCAGCCGGCTCCACAGGGCCTGGCCGACGGCCTCGCCGCCGAGCAGCAGCAGCGACGGCACGTGGCCGCCGCCGGCCAGCAGACCCTCGGCGAGCAGCTGTTCGGCGTAGCCGGGGGTGACGTTGACGGTGTCGATCCGGGCCTCGCGGACGTGGCGGACCAGCGCGGCGGCGTCCCGGCGCAGGTCGTCGCCGATCAGGTGGAGCTCGTGGCCGGCGATCATCCAGAGCAGGCCGTCCCAGGAGGCGTCGAACCCGAGTGAGGCGGTCAGTGCCACGCTCGGCCGCCGGCCCGGGCGGTCTCCGGGGCCGCCGGCAGGAGCGGGGAAGGCTCCGGCGAAGCGGCCGGGGAACGTGTCGGCGAAGGTCTCGGCCCGGTGGTGGGCGAGCAGTGCGGCGATCGATCCGTGGCTCACCACCACGCCCTTGGGGCGGCCGGTGGAGCCCGAGGTGTAGACGACGTACGCCGCGTCGGCGGGATCGGGGGCGGCGGCCGGGACCGCGGCCCCGGCCGCCGGGCCGGGGCCGTGCACCGGGAGGACGGTCCGGCCGGCGAGCAGCTCCGGCAGCGGCCAGCCGTCGTCGGTGACGACGAGGGCCGGCGCGGCGTCGGCGAGCATCGCCGCCGTCCGCTCGGCCGGGTACTCGGCGTCCAGCGGGAGCGAGGCGGCGCCGGACTTGAGGACGGCGAGCAGGGCGGTCACCGTCGCGGCCGAACGCGGCAGGGCCAGCGCGACCACGGTGTCCGGACCGGCGCCGGCCGCGCGCAGCCGGGCGGCGAGGTGCTCGGCGCGGGCGTCCAGCTCGGCGTAGTCGAGCCGGACCCCGTCGTGCACCAGGGCGGTGGCGCCGGGGGTGGCGGCGGCCTGCGCCGCGAAGGCGGCCGGCAGCAGCGGGACCTCGGCGGGCAGCGCCCTGGCGGGGGCGAGGAGTTCGGCGCGCTCGCGCCCGTCCAGCAGGTCGGCGCGGCCGATCGGCACCCCCGGGTCGGCGGCGACGGCGGCCAGCAGCCGGCCGAACCGCGCCGCGACGGCCTCCACCGTCTCCCGGTCGAACAGGTCGGTGGCGTACTCGATCGCGCACTCCAGACCGGCCGGGGCTCCGGTGGCGTCGAAGGTCTCGCCCATGGCGACGGACAGGTCGAACTTGGCGGCGTACCCGCCGACCGGTTCCGGCACGGCCGGAAGTCCGGCGAGGTCGAGCGGGGCGTCGCCGCCGGCGGCGTCCCGGCGGGTGCCCTCCAGCGTCAGCATCACCTGGAAGAGCGGGTGCCGGGCCAGCGAGCGGGCCGGGTTGAGCTCCTCCACCAGCCGCTCGAACGGCACGTCCTGGTGGGCGTGCGCGTCCAGCTGGGTCTCCCGGACGCGGCGCAGCAGCTCGGTGAAGTCCGGGTCCCCGGAGGTGTCGGTGCGCAGCACCAGGGTGTTGACGAAGAAGCCGACCAGGTCGTCCAGTGCCTCGTCCGAGCGGCCGGCCACGACCGAGCCGATCGGCACGTCGGTGCCCGCCCCGAGCCGGGTGAGCAGCGCGGCCAGCGCGGCCTGCAGGGTCATGAACATCGTCACCCGGTGCTCTCGGGAGAGCGCGACCAGCGCCCGGTGGAGCCCGGCGCCGAGCGGGAGCACGACGCGGTCGCCGGCGTGGCCGCTGTCGGCGCGCCGGGGGCGGTCGACCGGCAGCGCGGTCTCCTCCGGCAGGCCGGCCAGGGCCTCGCGCCAGTGGGCGAGCTGACGGCTGATCGCGCTGTCCGGGTCGGCCTCGTCGCCGAGCAGCGCGCGCTGCCACAGCGTGTAGTCGGCGTACTGGAGGGGCAGCGGGTGCCAGTCGGGCGCGGTGCCGTCGAGGCGGGCGGCACAGGCGGTGGCGAGGTCGCGCAGCAGCGGCTCCATCGAGCGGCCGTCCCCGGCGAGGTGGTGCAGGACGAGGACCAGCAGGTGCTCCTGCGTCCCGGCGCCGGCCGGGAACAGGTGGACGCGCAGCGGCAGGTCGGCGGTGAGGTCGAAGGGGATCGCGGCGCACTCGGCGACCGCGGCGGCCGGGTCGGCCGGTGCGGTGGTGCGGTGGTCGAAGGGGACGCGGGCCTCGTCGGCGGGGACGATCCGCTGGTGGGGCTCGCCGTCGTGCTCGGTGACGACGGTGCGCAGGCTCTCGTGCCGGGCGACGAGGTCGCCGAGGGCGGCGGCCAGCACCGCGGGGTCCGGCGGGCCCGCGAGGCGCAGGGCGAGCGGCAGGTTGTAGAGGTCGCCGGGGCCCTCCATCCGGTCGAGCAGCCAGAGCCGCCGCTGGACGGAGGAGAGCGGCAGCCGCTCGGGGCGCGGGCCCGCGGCCGGCGCGGGCCCGGCCTCGGCGCCGCCGTCCAGCCGCTGGGCGAGGCCGGCGACGGTGGGGGCCTCGAAGACGTCCCGGATGCCGAGTTCGGCGCCGAGCACCGAGCGGACCCGGCCGGCCAGTTTCATGGCGAGCAGGGAGTGGCCGCCGAGGGCGAAGAAGTCGTCGTCGACGGAGACGGCGCCGGGCAGGGCGAGGACGTCGGCGAACAGGCCGCAGAGGATCTCCTCGCGGGGGGTGCGGGGCGCCCGGCCGCCGGCGAAGAGCGTGAAGTCGGGGGCGGGCAGGGCGCGTCGGTCGACCTTGCCGCTGCCGGTCAGCGGCAGGGCCGCGAGCGGGACGACGGCGGCGGGCACCATGTGGGCGGGCAGCCATTCGGCGGCGAACCGGCGCAGCTCCTGGGCGAGTTCGGGCCCCGGCGCGGCGGCGGTGGCGCAGTGGGCGACCAGCCGGCGGTCGCCGTCGGCGCTCTCGTGCAGGGTCACCACGGCCTGCCGGACGCTCCCGTGCCGGGCCAGCGCCTGCTCGATCTCGCCGAGTTCGATCCGGAAGCCGCGCACCTTGACCTGGTCGTCGGTGCGGCCGAGGTAGTCGAGCCCGCCGTCGCGGTCGCGCCGGACGAGGTCGCCGGTGCGGTACATCCGGGCGCCCGGGGTGAACGGGTCGGCGACGAAACGCTCGGCGGTGAGCGCCGGGCGGCCGAGGTAGCCGCGGGCCAGGCTCACGCCGCTCAGGTACAGCTCGCCGGGGACGCCGGCCGGCACGGGGTTCAGGTGCTCGTCGAGCACGTGGGCGCGGGTGCCGGGCACGGTGCGGCCCAGGGAGGGGCGGTCGGTGCCGGCGAAGTCCTGGAACAGGGTGTCGACGGTCGCCTCGGTCGGGCCGTAGAGGTTGTGGCCGGTGGTGTGCGGGGCCGCCTCGCGGAGCCGGGTCCACAGGGCCTGGCCGACGGCCTCGCCGCCGAGCAGCAGCACCGACGGCACGTGCCCGTCGTCGGCCAGCAGACCCTCGGCGAGCAGCTGTTCGGCGTAGCTGGGCGTGACGTTGACGCCGTCGATCCGGGCCTCGCGGACGTGGCGGACCAGCGCGGCGGCGTCCCGGCGCAGGTCGTCGCCGATCAGGTGGAGCTCGTGGCCGGCCACCATCCAGAGCAGGCCGTCCCAGGAGGCGTCGAAGCAGAGCGAGGCGGTCAGTGCCACGCTCAGCCGCCGGCCCAGCCGGCGCGCGGGCCCTCCGAAGGTCTCGGCGCGGTGGTGGGCGAGCAGCGCGGCGAGCGAGCCGTGGCTCACCACCACGCCCTTGGGCCGGCCGGTGGAGCCCGAGGTGTGGATGACGTACGCCGCGTCCGCGGGGCCGGTCCGCACGGGCGGGGCCCCGGCGGGCCGGTCCGCCCAGTGGGCGGCGTCGGCGGGCAGCACGGTCAGACCGTCCAGCACCTCCGGCAGCGGCCAGCCGCCGTTGGTCAGGACGACGGCCGGGCGGGCGTCGGCGAGCATGTGGGCGAGCCGGTCGCGCGGGTACTCGGCGTCCAGCGGCAGGAAGGCGGCGCCGGCCTTGAGCACGGCGAGTTGGGCGACGACGGTCTCCGCCGAGCGGGGCAGGGCGAGCGCGACCAGCGACTCGGGGCCGATGCCCGCGGCGGTCAGGCCGTGCGCGAGGCGGTTGGCACGGGCGTCCAGCTCCGCGAAGCTCAGCCGCTGTCCGCCGAAGACCAGCGCGGTGGCCTCCGGGGTGGCGGCGGCCTGCGCGGCGAAGGCGGCCGGGACGAGCGGGGTGTCGGCGGGCGGGGCCGCTGCGGGGGCGAGGAGTTCGGCGCGCTCGCGTTCGTCCAGCAGGTCGATGCGGCCGATCGGCACCGCCGGGTCGGCGGCGACGGCGGCCAGCAGCCGGCCGAACCGGGCCGCGACGGCCTCCACCGTCTCCCGGTCGAACAGGTCGGTGGCGTAGTCGATCGCGCAGTCCAGGCCGGCGGGCGCGCCGTCGGGGCCGAGGAACTCCTCCAGGGTGACATTGAGGTCGAACTTGGCGACCCCGGTGTCGGAGGGCAGCGCCTCGACGGCCAGGCCCGGCAGTTCCAGCTCGCCGTTACCGGTGGACTGGAGGACCATCGCGACCTGGAAGAGCGGGTGCCGGGCCAGCGAGCGGGCCGGGTTGAGCTCCTCGACCAGCCGCTCGAACGGCACGTCCTGGTGGGCGTAGGCACCGAGGCCGGTCTCCCGGACGCGCCCCAGGAGTTCGCCGAAGGACGGGTCGCCGGAGGTGTCGGTGCGCAGCACCAGGGTGTTGACGAAGAAGCCGACCAGGTCGTCCAGCGCCTCGTCCGAGCGGCCCGCGACGACCGAGCCGATCGGCACGTCGGTGCCCGCCCCGAGCCGGGTGAGCAGCGCGGCCAGCGCGGCCTGGCAGGTCATGAAGAGGGTGACCCGGTGCTCGCGGGAGAGCGCGACCAGCGCCCGGTGGAGTTCGGCGCCGATCGGCAGGGCGACCCGGTCGCCGCGGTGGTCGGCGCGGGCGCCGCGCGGGCGGTCGGCCGGCAGCGCGGTCTCCTCCGGCAGGCCGGCCAGGGTCTCGCGCCAGTAGGCGAGCTGGCGGGCGGCGACGCTCTCCGGGTCGGCCTCGTCGCCGAGCAGTTCGCGCTGCCACAGCGCGTAGTCGGCGTACTGGACGGGCAGCGGGTCGGCCACCGGCTCCTCGCCGCCCAGGCGCACCGTGTAGGCCTCGGCGAGGTCCCGCAGCAGCGGGGCCATCGACCAGCCGTCACCGGCGATGTGGTGCAGGGCGAGGACCAGGACGTGCTCGTCCCCGGTGACGCGCAGCAGGGTGGCCCGGACGGGCGGTTCGGCCGCCAGGTCGAAGGGCAGCCGGCCCAGCCGGTCGACCTCCGCCTCGACGGACTCCGCCGCGCAGTCGAGGAGTTCGACGGACAGGACGGCCTCGCCGGGGGCCAGGACGCGCTGGTGGGGCTCGCCCTCGTGCTCGGCGACGACGGTGCGCAGGCTCTCGTGCCGGGCGGTCAGGTCGCCCAGGGCGGCGGTGAGCGCGGCCCGGTCGAGCTCGCCGGTGAGGCGCAGGGCGAGCGGCATGTTGTACAGGGCGCCGGGACCCTCCATCCGGTCGAGCAGCCAGAGCCGCTGCTGGGCGAAGGAGAGCGGCAGCCGTTCGGGGCGGCGGGCCGCGGTGAGCGCGGGCCGGGCGCCGGCGGTGTCGCAGCGGTCGGCGAGGCCGGCCACGGTGGGCGCCTCGAAGACGTCCCGGATGCCGAGTTCGGCGCCGAGCGTCGCCCGGACCCGGCTGAGCAGCCGGGTGGCGAGCAGCGAGTGGCCGCCGAGGGCGAAGAAGTCGTCGTCGATCGAGACGGCGCCGGACAGGCCGAGGACGTCGGCGAACAGGCCGCAGAGGATCTCCTCGCGGGGGGTGCGGGCGGCCCGGCCGCCGGCCCCGGCGGTGAAGTCGGGGGCGGGCAGGGCGGTCCGGTCGAGCTTGCCGTTGACGTTGAGCGGCAGCGCGTCCAGCACCACGAAGGCGGCCGGGACCATGTAGTCGGGCAGCGCGGCGGCGGCGTGGGCGCGCACCTCGGCCGGGTCGGCGCCGGTGACCAGGTAGGCGACCAGACGGGTGCCGGCGGTGCCGTCCCGGTGCGGGAGCACGGCGGCCTGCCGCACGTCGGGGTGGGCGGCGAGCACGGTCTCGATCTCGCCGGGCTCGATCCGGAAGCCGCGGACCTTGACCTGGTGGTCGGTGCGGCCGAGGAACTCCACGGTGCCGTCGGCGCGGCGGCGGGCGAGGTCGCCGGTGCGGTACATCCGGGCGCCCGCGTCGAACGGGTCGGCGACGAAGCGCTCGGCGGTGAGCGCCGGGCGGCCGAGGTAGCCGCGGGCCAGGCTCACGCCGCTCAGGTACAGCTCGCCGGGGACGCCGACGGGCACCGGACGCAGCCGCCCGTCCAGCAGGTGGGCGCGCAGGTTGGGCAGCGGGCGGCCGATCACCGGGCGGGTCACCGCGGCGTCGAGCCGGTGCTGCAGGGCGTCGACGGTGCACTCGGTGGGCCCGTAGAGGTTGAGGACGACGGTGTCGGGGGCGGCGGACAGGGCGGTCCACAGGTGCTGGCCGCAGGCCTCGCCGCCGATCATCAGCACGGCCGGCGGGCAGGTGGTGAGCAGGCCCTCCTCGACCAGCCGCTCGGCCTGGCCGGGGGTGACGTCCAGGACGTCGGCGCCGGTGCGGGCCAGGTGGCGGACGATGGCGGCGGCGTCGCGCCGCACGTCGTCGTCGAGCAGGTGGAGCTCCTGGCCGAGGACCAGCCACAGGATCGACTCCAGCGAGGTGTCGAAGGACAGCGAGGCGGTCGACGCGAAGGTGAACCGCCGTCCCGGGTGGGCCCGGCGGGCCAGCGGGAGGTGCCCGTCGCGGTGGCTGGCGAGCAGGTTGGCGAGGCCGCCGTGGCGCACCACGACGCCCTTGGGGCGGCCGGTGGAGCCGGAGGTGTAGATGACGTAGGCGGCGTGCTCGGGGCCGACCCGCACCGGCGGGTCGACGGCGGGCCGGTCCGCCCAGTGCCCCGGGTCGGCGGGCAGCACGGTCAGGCCGTCCAGCACCTCCGGCAGCGGCCAGCCCGCGGTGCTGAGCACGGCGGCCGGGCGGGCGTCGGCGAGCATGTGGGCGAGCCGGTCGCGCGGGTAGTCGGAGTCCAGCGGCAGGAAGGCGGCGCCGGCCTTGAGCACGGCGAGCAGGGAGACGACGGACTCGGCGGAGCGGGGCAGGGCGAGCGCGACCAGCGACTCGGGGCCGATGCCGGCGGCGGTCAGGCCGTGCGCGAGGCGGTTGGCGCGGGCGTTCAGCTCCGCGAAGCTCAGCCGCTGTCCGCCGAAGACCAGCGCGGTGGCCTCCGGGGTGGCGGCGGCCTGCGCGGCGAGGACGGCCGGGACGAGGGCGGTGTCGCCGGCCCGGTCGGTGTCGTGCCAGCGGGCGAGCGCGGCGCGGCCGTCCTCGCCGAGCACGTCCAGCTCGGCGACCGGGAGCCCGGGCCGCTCGGCGACCTGGACGAGCAGCCGGCCCAGGGCCGCGGCGAGCCGTTCGGCGGTGTCGCGGTCGAAGAGGTCGACGGCGAACTCCAGGCCGCCGGTGAGTCCGGCCGGGGCGCCGTCCGGGTGCTGGTGCTCGGAGAGGTTGAGCGTGAGGTCGAAGGGCGTGCTGGGCAGGCCGAGCGGCTCGTAGGCGGCGCGGGTGCCGGGGAGGCCGGGGCCGCCGCCGGCGGTGTTGTCGAAGGCGATCATCACCTGGAACAGCGGGTGCCGGGCCAGGGTGCGGGCCGGGTTGAGCTCCTCGACCAGCCGCTCGAACGGCACGTCCTGGTGGGCGTAGGCGGCCAGGTCGGCCTCCCGGACCCGGGCCAGCAGGTCGCCGAAGGTGGGCGCGCCGGAGAGGTCGGTGCGCAGCACCAGGGTGTTGGCGAAGAAGCCGACCAGGTCGTCGAGGGCGCTGTCGAGGCGGCCGGCCAGCGGGGTGCCGATCGGCAGGTCGTCGCCGGCGCCGAAGCGGTGCAGCAGGGTGGCCCAGGCGGCCTGGAGCACCATGAACAGGGTGACGCCGTGCCCGGCGGCCAGCGCGGCGAGCCGGGCGTGCAGGCCCGCGTCGAGGGCGAGTTCGACGACGTCGCCGCGGTGGGTGGGCACCGGCGGACGCGGGCGGTCCAGCGGCAGCGGCAGCTCGTCGGGCAGGCCGGCCAGGGCCTCCCGCCAGTGGGCGAGCTGGCGGGCGAGCAGGGACTCCGGATCGGTGTCGTCGCCGAGCAGGCGGTACTGCCACAGGGTGTAGTCGGCGTACTGGACGGGCAGCGGGTCGAACACGGGCGCCTCGCCGCCCAGCCGCAGGGTGTAGGCCTCGGCGAGGTCGCGGAAGAGCGGGCGCAGCGACCAGCCGTCACTGGCGATGTGGTGCATCACCAGGGTGAGCACGTGCTCCTCGGGGTCGGCGGCACGGCCGGAGCGCTCGGGGGTGAGGTAGGCGTGCAGCGGGACGTCCGCCGCCAGGTCGAAGGTGTGGCCGACGAGTTCCTGCGCGGGCCGGTCGGTGACGGTGAGCAGCGGCGCGGGCGGCGCGTCGAGGACGTGCTGGTGGGGCACGCCGTCGTGTTCGGTGAAGACGGTGCGCAGGCTCTCGTGGCGGGCGACCACGTCGCCGAGGGCGCTTTCGAGGGCGCCGGCGTCGAGCGGACCGGTCAGCCGCAGGGCGAGGGTGACGTTGTAGGTGGCGGTCGGGCCCTCGGTCCGGCCGAGGAACCAGAGGCGGCGCTGGGCGAAGGAGAGCGGCAGCAGGTCCGGCCGCGGCTCGGGGCGCAGCGCGGGCCGGGCCGGCTCGCCGGCGATCCGGGCGGCCAGGGCGGCGACGGTCGGGGCCCGGAAGAGGTCGCCGATGGCGAGCTCGGCGCCGAGTTCGGCGCGGACCCGGCCGACCAGGCGGGTGGCGAGCAGGGAGTGGCCGCCGAGGGCGAAGAAGTCGTCGTCGACGGTGAGGCCGTCGATCCCGAGGACTTCGCCGAACAGGGCGCACAGCGCGCGTTCGCGCTCGTCCCGCGGGGCGCGGCCGGCGCCGTCGGTGCCGGGGCCGGGGGCGGGCAGGGCGCGCCGGTCGACCTTGCCGTTGGCGTTCAGCGGCAGCGCGGGCAGTACGACGACGGCGGACGGGACCATGTAGCCGGGGAGCGTGCCGGCGGCGAACCGCTTGAGCTCGGCGGCGAGTTCGGCGCGCGCGGCGTCGTCGGGCGCCGCGCCGGCGGGGACGGCACAGTAGCCGACCAGCCGGGTGTCCCCGGGGCGGTCCTCGCGGGGGACGACGATGACCTGGCGGACGGCGGGGTGCGGGGCGAGCGCCGCCTCGACCTCGCCGAGCTCGATCCGGAAGCCGCGCAGCTTCACCTGGCCGTCGATCCGGCCGAGGAACTCGACCGCCCCGTCGGCGGGCCGGCGGCGCACCAGGTCCCCGGTGCGGTACATCCGGCCGCCCCGGTCGAACGGGTCGGCGACGAAGCGCTCCGCGGTCAGCGCGGCGCGGCGCCAGTAGCCGCGGGCCAGGCCCGCGCCGGCGACGTACAGCTCGCCGGGCACGCCGGGCGGCACCGGGCGCAGCCGGGCGTCCAGGACGTGGGCGCGCATGTTGTCCAGCGGCAGGCCGATCGGTGCCCGGGGGCCGTCCAGGTCGGCGGGGACCAGCGGGTGGTGGGTGGCGAAGGTGGTGGCCTCGGTGGGCCCGTAGACGTGGGCGAGCAGCAGGTCCGGGCAGTGGTCGAGGACGCGGCGCATCAGGGTGCCGGAGGCCGCCTCGCCGCCGGTGCAGACCGTGCGCAGCGACCGGAAGGTCTCCGGGGCCTGCTCGGCGACCAGGTCGAACAGCGCCTTGGTGAGGAACACCGCGGTGACGCCGTGCCGGGCGGCGAGGGCGCGCAGGGCGTCGGCGTCCAGGGTGCCGGGCGGGGCGACCACGACGGTGCCGCCGTGCAGCAGCGGCGCCCACAGCTCGTAGGTGGCGGCGTCGAAGGCGTGCGGGGAGTGCAGCAGGACCCGCTCGTGCCGGCCGTCGCGCCAGCGGCGGTCGTCGGCGAGGTCCACCACGTCGCGGTGGCGGACCGCGACGCCCTTGGGGGTGCCGGTGGAGCCGGAGGTGAACATCACGTAGGCGAGCCGGTCGGGGTGGACGGGCGCACCGGGGTCGTGGGCGGGGCGGCCGGCCTCGTCGCCGGGGCGCACCACGGCCGCGGTGTGCGCGAAGCCGGGGTCGGCGCGGTCGGTGAGCAGCACGGGCGCGCCGGTGTCGGCGAGCAGCGCGGTCATCCGCTCGGGCGGCAGGCTCGCGTGCATCGGCACGTAGCAGCCGCCGGCCTTGAGCACCGCGAGGGTGGCGACCACGAGGTCCACCGAGCGCTCCATCAGCAGGGCGACCGGTGACTCGGGGCCGACGCCCGCGGCGATCAGGTGGTGGGCGAGGCGGTTGGCGCGGGTGTTCAGCTCGGCGTAGTCGACGGTGCCGCCGTCGTGGGCGAGGGCGACCGCGTCGGGGGTGCGGGCCGCCCGCGCCTCGAACAGGGCCGGCAGCGAACCGGTGCGCGCGGGCGCGGCGGTGGCGTTCCAGTCCCCGGCGAGGCGGGCGTGCTCCTCCGGCGCGAGCAGCTCCAGGGTGCCGATCGGCGCCCCGGGGTCGGCGGCCGCGGCGGCGAGCAGGCGGCCGAAGCGCTCGAAGAGGGTGCGGACGGTGGCGCCGTCCCAGAGGTCGGCCGCGAACTCGACCGAGCCCTCCAGCCCGGCCGGGGCGCCGTCCGGGGCGTGGCGCTCGGTGATCCCGATGTTGAGGTCGAACTTGGCGACCCGCAGTCCGAGCGGCTCGGGCGCCGACTCCAGCCCGGGGAGGCCGAGTTCGCCCTCCTCGTGGTTCTGGAGCACCAGCAGGGTCTGGAACAGCGGGTGGCGGCCCAGCGCACGGGCCGGGTTGACCTCCTCGACCAGCCGCTCGAACGGCACGTCCTGGTGGGCGAACGCGTCCAGCTGGGACTCCCGGACCCGGCCCAGGAGTTCGGCGAAGGACGGGTCGCCGGAGGTGTCGGTGCGCAGCACCAGGGTGTTGACGAAGAAGCCGACCAGGTCGTTCAGCGCCTCGTCGGAGCGGCCGGCGACACCGGTGCCGAGCGGGATGTCGGTGCCGGCGCCGAGCCGGGTGAACAACGCGGCCAGACCGGCCTGGAGCACGGCGAACAGGGTCGAGCGGTGCCGGCGGGCGAGGTCCGCGAGCGCGGCGTGCAGCCCGGGCGCGAGGGTGAACGGCACGGCGTCGGCGGCGCCGGTCGGCGCGGCCGGGCGGGGGCGGTCGGCCGGCAGTTCCAGCTCCTCCGGCAGGCCGGACAGGACTCCTCTCCAGTGGTCGAGCTGGCGGCTCATCAGGCTGTCCGGGTCGGCCTCGTCGCCGAGCAGGTCGCGCTGCCACAGGGCGTAGTCGGCGTACTGGACGGGCAGCGGCTCCCAGTCCGGCGCGGCGGCCGCGAGCCGGGCGGTGTAGGCGGCGGCGAGGTCGCGCAGCAGCGGGCCGAGCGACCAGCCGTCGCCGGCGATGTGGTGGAGCACCACGAGCAGGACGTGCTCGGGGGTGCCGTCCTCGGCGGTGACCGGGGCGCCCGTACGGGGGGCGTCCGCGTGGGTTCCCGCCGCGGGCGGTGCGAGCGAGAAGACCGTGACCCGGATGGGCGGTTCGGCACTCAGGTCGAAGGTGTGCGCGGCCTCCCGGTCCCGCAGGACCGGGTAGTCGGCCGGCGCGCACTCCACCGTCGCGAAGGCGATCCCCGCCTCCGCCGACGGCAGGATGTGCTGCACCGGCACGCCCTCCCCGTCCACCGGGAACACCGTGCGCAGGGCCTCGTGCCGGGCGACCACGTCGGCCGTCGCGGCGCGCAGCGCGGCGGTGTCGAGCGGGCCGCGCAGGCGGACCGCGAACGGCAGGTTGTAGAGCGCGGTCGGCCCTTCGATCTGGTCGATCAGCCAGAGACGCTGTTGTGCGTACGAAACCGGGATCACGGTGCTTCCTCTGCTCACGTCACGGGCGGGTGGGCGGCGCCGTCACGCGGCGACGGCGGTGGTCGGCAGGACGGTCGGCCGGCAGTCGAGGACGTCGACCGGGCGGCCCATCGCGACGGCGATCCTCCGGTCGCCGCGGTACGGGTCGCGGCCGTGCGCGCAGAGCACGTTGTCGACCAGCATCACGTCGCCGGCCTGCCAGGTCTCACGGACGGTGGCGGCCTCGTAGGCGGTGTTCAGCGCGTCGACGTCCTCGCGGGTGAGCGGCTCGCCGTCGCCGAACCCGGTGCTGAACGGCAGGCCGTCCGGACCGAACTCGTCGACCATGGCCTCCCGGATGTCCGGGTCCAGCGACCACTCGCTCCAGAAGGCCAGGTGGTTGAACCAGGCCTCCTCGCCGGTGTGCGGGTGGCGGATGATCGCCGGGCGCAGCTGGCTGGTGCGCAGGTTGCCGTCCTCCAGCCACTCCCAGGTGATGCCGTTCTCCCGGCAGTACCGCTCGACCTCGGCGGGGTCCTCGGTGGCGAAGGCGGTCCGCCACGGCAGCGACACGTAGTCCGAGTAGCTGCGGCCGAGCGTCCAGCCGGAGGTCCGGCCGCGCTCGGCCAGGTGGGCGGGCAGTCCGGCGAGGACCTTGCGGACGTCCGCGGTCGGCGTCGCGCCGCCCTCCTCCGGGGCGATCAGGCACGCGAACAGCAGCCGGCCGGGGAAGGTCAGCGTGTAGCTGTTCTCGTTGTGCATCCGGATCGGCAGGGCGGCGGCGAGGTCGGTCGACGAGAAGACGCCGTTGCCGAAGTCGCTGCGCGGGGTGGCCTTCTCCCGGTACGGGGTGGGCTCGGGGATCAGCACGTCGCGCACGGCGGCGACGTCCTCGGCGGCCGCGACCGGCAGCCCGCGCAGGAAGATCGTGCCGTGCCGGTGCAGCGCCTCGGTCAGCTCCCGCTCGTGCGCGCGCAGCCAGTCGCAGCCCTCGGCGAGGCCGGCGAAGGCCGGCACCCGGACGAGGGCCGGACGGCCGGGGTTCAGCTCCCAGGTGATCACGTCGGCGCTCACCGGCGGTCGAGGCCGGCGACCAGCGAGGCCGGGCGGATGTCGGTCCAGTTGGTCTCGATCCAGTCCAGGCACTCCTGGCGGGGCGCCTCGCCGTGGACGGTGGTCCAGCCGGCCGGCACGTCGATCCAGACCGGCCACAGCGAGTGCTGGTTCTCGTCGTTGACCAGGACCAGGTAGCCGGCGTTGTCGTCCTCGAAGGGGTTGCTCACGGTGCTCTCCTCGGTGAGGTGGTGGCGCGGTGCGGTGATTCGAAGGTAGGGGCGGGCCGGCGCCGGAAGCGGCACGAGGCCCGGCAGGAGAGCGGCAGTTAACGGACTGCCGTTCTCCTGCGCGGGCCTCGGTGCGCAGGGGGGTGAGCGGGGGTGAGCGGGGGTGACGGGTGGAGCGGGCGCGGGGGTCGAACGCGCGGGCCGAACGCGCGGGCCGGGGGCCTTTCAGCGCGGCGTCAGGCGGACCGGGAAGCGGTCCAGGCCGAAGTTGATGATCGAGCGGTTGTACTCCGCCGGACCGGTCGGCTCGATCACCGCCGCCCGCTCCAGCGCCGCCGAGAACAGCGCGCTCAGCTCGGCCTTGGCCAGCGGCGCACCGATGCAGTAGTGGGCGCCCAGACCGAGCGCCAGGTGCTTGTTGGGCGAGCGGTCCAGACGGATCTCCTCGGGCGCCTCGAAGGCCTCCGGGTCCCGGTTCGCCGACCACACCCAGACCGCGACCCGGTCCCCGCGGCGGATCCGCCGCCCGGCCAGCTCGATGTCCCGGGTGGCGGTGCGCAGCGTGTGCAGCCCCACCGACGTCCAGCGCAGCAGCTCGTCCACGGCGGAGTCCATGTCCACCTCCCCGCGCTGCAACTGCCGCCACAGGTCCGGCCGGTGGACCAGGGTGTGCAGCCCCATCGCGGCGGTGTGGCGGACCGTCTGGACGCCGCCGACCACGATGTTGTCGAGGTTGAGCACGACGTCCTCGACCGGCAGCAGCCGGCCGTTCACCCTGTAGGTGGCCATCATCGAGATCAGGTCGTCGCGCGGGTCGGTGCGGCGCAGCATCACCTGGTGCAGGAGGTAGGGGATCAACTGCTGGTGCCCGGCCCGGCGTTCCTCCGGGGTCTCGCCGAGGAACGCCACGTCGCAGACCCGGACCACCATGTCGCGGTCCTCCTCCGGGACGTCCAGCAGGTCGCACATGACGGCCAGCGGCAGCGCGGAGACCACGTCGACGAGGTCCGCCTCGCCCTGCTCGACGGCCCGGTCGAAGAGCTCGCCGGCCCGCTCGGCGATCGAGCGGGAGGCGCCGCGCACGCCGCCCTTGGAGAAGAACGGGTTCGCGGGGGCGCGCAGTTCGCGGTGGCGCGGCGGGTCGGTGAGGGCCATCATCCGGCCCGAGCCGACCGGGACGTTGCCGACGCCGGCGCCGAGCAGCGAGCCGGACTCCGAGCTGAAGACGGCCGCGTTGCGCAGCACGTCGGCCGACTCCCGGTAGGTCATCACCGACCAGATCGGCCCGTCGTCGACGGTGTCGGTGCGGTGCACGGGCGCCTCGGCCCGCAGCTCGGCGACCAGCGCCGGGGTGTCCGGACGGGCCCACAGGGCGGGGTCGCTGAGGTCGACGGAAGTGGTGGTGACCATGACGGCTGCTCCTCGGTGAGGTGGTGGGGTCGGCCGGTCGGCGGCCGTTCGGGGGCGGAGGGAAGGGGGAGAGCGAGGCGGGGCGCGGCCGGGCGTCCGGACGGGTGCTCGGCGGCCGGGAGATCGGGCGGACGAACGGAGAAGGACACCCACGTGCGCCCCGACGGACGCACAGCGGCGGGCGGATCCGGGTGGTGCAGGGGTGGATGCGCGGCCGGGGAGACCGGGCGCCGGGCCTCGGCAGCGGCCCGGGCGACGGCCCCTGCCGCGCGGGCCCGGGAGGGCCGGTGACGGCTGCTCGGCGCGCCGGCCGGGCCGGCGCCCGGGACGGGGGCGACAGGACGGGAACGGCAGGACGGGAGCGACGGGAACGGCGCTCACCACGACCGCGTCAGGCGCGGAGCGGAACGGTCCGGCCTCCGTCGCGGACGGGCGGAGCGGGACGGAGGGCCCGGGCGCCGCGAGGCCCGGCGCGCCACGGGAAGGTCCGTCCGGCCGGCACTCGCCCCGGGGACGGCCCTCGACCGGGCCGGTGACCGCCGCTGCGGCTCGTCGGCCGGGCCGGCGCCCGCGGTGGTGCTGCGGGAACGACGCCCGTGGCGGCGAACCCGTCCGCCCGCCGGGCGGATCCGGCCGGCGACCGCCGGGCGGACGGGAGACCCTGGCGGCAGCCCGGAGCAGGGCAGCCTGGCAAGCGACGCACCGACCCCTCGCCGAGCCGGACGGAGCCCGGGACCGGAACGGCGCTCACCGCGGCGGTCCCCCGCCCACCCGGCGGAGCGGGCCCGCGACCGCCGTACGAAGGCGGGAACGAACGGGGATCCGGGCGGCCACCCGGCAGGGCGGTCGGGCGCCGGCGTCCCGGACGGGGCCCGGGACCGGAACGGCGCTCACCAACGCGGCTCCTGGCCGCAGGCCGGTGCCGCTCCGCGTCCGGCGGGCGGCGGCGCGCAGCCGCACCCGCCGCACTCACCACGACGGCCTCCCGCGCCCGTCCCCCGGCGCCGAGCCAGGCGCCGGCGCCGCGGGCGTACTCGCCCCCGCCGACAGGAGCGAGGCCAGCAGGTCCACCGGGCCGGGCTGGTCGACGGTGGCCAGCAGGTGCCCGCCCGGCAGGACACGGTGGCCGAAGGTGCCCCGGGTGTGGGCCGCCCAGCCGGTGAGGTCGGTGGTGGCGAGCATCGGGTCCTCCGCGCCGGCCAGGGCGTGGATCGCGGAGCCGATCGGCGCGTGCGGGCGGAACCGGTAGGTGCCGCTCACCGCGAGGTCGGTGCGGATGCCGCCGAGCACGAGGTCGACGAGCTCCGGGTCGGCCTGGACCAGCTCCTCCAGGCCTGTCATCCGCAGGAGTTCGACGGCGTCGAGGTCCTTGGACTCGCGCTCGGTCCACTCCGCCGGGCAGGGTGCTCCGGCCACCACCACCAGCTCGGGCCGGCGGTCGGCGGGCAGCGCCCGGGCCACCTCGTAGGCGAGCAGGGCACCGAAGCTCTGCCCGTAGAAGGCGGCCCGCCGGCCGGGTCCCAGGTGCGGGGCGACGGCCTCGGTGACGGCGGCGGTCAGGGTGTCGAAGTCGGCCGGCATCGGCTCGCGGCTGCGACCGCCCCGGGCGGGCGGGCGCAGCGCCCACACCTCGGCGGCGGGCGCGATCGCCCGCGCCAGCGGGGTGAAGGCGGTGGCGTCACCGCCGGCGTGCGGGAAGCAGAACAGCCGCACGGGGCTGGCGGGCCGGGGGGCCGGGAGGAGGAACCAGTCGCCCTCGGTCCGGGGCCGCGTGACGGGAACGGCCCGGGCCGGGGCGGGGGCGGGTACGGAGGCAGCGGCGGCGGGGGCCGGGCTGCGGAGCGGGGCCTCCGCGGCGGCCGGACGCGGCCGGGGGGTGATCGGCGGACGGGAGGTGATCGGCGGACGGGAGGCCGCGGTGGCCCCGGTGGGCGCCCGGTCCGGCGCGGTCGCGCCCGGGCGGGTCCGGGCGGTGACGGCCGGCCGCACGGCCCCGGACGAACCCACCGACCCGGCCTCCTCCGGAGCCAACGGAGCCACCGGCGCATCCGGGCCGCCGGCGACCGCCGGACCGGCGGCGGACGGCAGCGGCGGACGCGGGGCGTCGCCGACGGACGGATTCTCCGGCCTGCCCGAGGCTGCCCCGCCGGCCCGGGTGGCCGGCGCCCGGCCCACCGGGGCGACGGGCGAGCGGTGCGGGGCGACGTCCACCGCCGGCGCGGCCGACGGCCGGGCGGAGGCCGGCGGGCGCACGGGCGGGAACGAACCGGCCCGCGACCGGGCGGCCGCGGCCCCGGACACCCCGTCGGCCGCCACCGGAACAGCCACGTCCACGGCCGGCGCGGCCGACGACCGGGCCGCGGAGTCCGCCACCGCCGGCGTCGAACCCCCGCCGCCGGGGCCCGCGGATCGCGGGAACGGGCCGGTCCCCGGACGGCCGGCCACCGAACGGCCGGTCATCGGACGGCCGGGCGGCGGGCGGTGAGGGCGGGGCGGGCGGCGGCCGGGCCGGCGGCCGCGGCCTGCCGGACGGCCGCCGTGAACGCGGCCAGGTCGGCGGCGTCCAGCAGGTGGCGCAGCTGGAGTTCGACGTCGAGCTTGCGGCGCAGCAGGTGGACGACGCGCAGGGCGGCGAGCGAGTGGCCGCCGAGGGTGAGGAAGTCGTCGGTGGGCAGCACCTCGGGGACGCCGAGCACGGTGCGCCACACCTCGGCGACCTGCTCCTCCACTCCCCCGCCCGCGTCGGCCGGTGCCGCCCCGGCGGCGGGTGCGGGCAGGGCGCGGTGGTCGGTCTTGCCGTTGGGGGTGAGCGGCATCGCGTCCAGGACGGTGAGCGTGGCCGGGACGAGGTGCGCGGGCAGGGTGCGGCGCAGGGCGGCCAGCAGGTCGGCGGGGGCGGTCGCCGCCGGGCCGGTGACGTAGGCGGCCAGCCGGGTGTCCCCGGGCGCGGGCTCGTGCACGGTCACGGCGGCGGCGGTGACGCCGTCGAGTGCCGCCACGGCGTGCTCGACCTCGCCGAGTTCGACCCGGAAGCCCCGCAGCTTGACCTGCCGGTCCACCCGGCCGACGTACTCCAGCAGGCCCTCCGGGGAGCGGCGGGCCTGGTCGCCGGTGCGGTACATCCGGGTGCCGGGCTCCGGGGCGAACGGGTCGGCGACGAAGCGGCCGGCCGTCAGCCCGGGCTGTCCGGCGTAGCCGTGCGCCACCCGGGGGCCGGCGAGGTAGAGCTCGCCGACCGTGCCGGGTCCGGTGACCGGGGCGAGCCGCTCGTCCAGGAGGTGGACGCGCATGCCGGGCAGCGGGTCGCCCAGGTGCGGGCCGGGTCCGGTGATCGGGGTGGCGACGGCGTCGACGGTGCACTCGGTCGGCCCGTAGAGGTTGAAGGCGTCGATGCCGCCGTCGGCGAGCTCGCGCCAGGTGCGCTCGGGGACGGGCTCGCCGCCCATGAGGAGCCGCGGGACGGCCGCGCCGGCGCCGAGCAGCGGCTCGCGCAGCAGCTGCCAGTGGGAGGGCGTCAGGTCGAGGTCGGTGACGGCGTGCTCGGCGAGCAGCGCGGCCAGCCGGACCGGGTCGGCGCGCCGGGCGTCGTCGACGAGGACGAGGGTGTCGCCCCGGCAGATCCGGATCCACTGCTGGACGGAGGCGTCGAAGGAGACGCTGGCGTTCCAGGCGACGACGGACGGTCCGGGCCGGTAGACGCCGATCGCCTCCAGACCGGCGGCGAGGTCGGCGACGGCGCCGTGCGGCACCTCGACGCCCTTGGGGCGGCCGGTGGAGCCGGAGGTGAAGATGACGTAGGCGGGGTCCAGCGGGTGCGGGGCGGCCGGGTCGGCGGCGGGTGCCCCGGGTGCGGCGGCGTCCGGGCGCAGCACCTCGACCCCGGCGGGGACGGGCGGGGCCGGGTCGGCGCTGACCACGGCGGTGAGGCGGGCGTCGGCGGCGGTGGAGGCGGTGCGCTCGGCGGGGTAGGCGGGGTCGAGGGGGACGTACGCGGCGCCCGCCCGCCAGACGGCGAGCAGCGCGACCGGCAGGTCGAGGGTGCGGGCGAGGTGGACGCCGACCCGGTCGCCGCGCCGTACGCCGCGGGCGCGCAGGGCGGCGGCGAGGGCGGCGGTGCGGCGGTCCAGGGCGGCGAAGTCGAGGCTGCCGTCGGCGGCGTGCACGGCGGGGCGGTCGGGGTGGGCGGCGACGGCGGCGCGCAGCCGGGTCAGCAGGTCCGCGGCGGCGGTGGAGGGCGCGGCGGTGGCCGGCTCCGCGAAGGTGGTCATGACGGGGCACTCCTCGGTGAAGGCGGAAGGAAGAAGATGGGGAGGGAGCGGGAGCGAGCGGGGGGAAGGAGGGCGGGGGCCGGGGTGGAACGGTGCTGCCCGATGCCGGACGGGGGCCTCGGCGGGGGCCGGGGCCCGGCGCGCGCCGCCGGACCCCGGCGGCCCCGTCAGACCCCGGCGGCCAGGCGGGCCAGGGCCGCCGCGTAGGTGTCGATGAACTCCTCCGCCGTGGCGTCGTCCACCAGCGCCCGCTGGTGGTCCACGGCGAGCAGCACCCGCCGGGTGACCGGGTCCTGGATCAGCGAGGCCCCGAAGGTGAAGCTGTTGGGCTCGTGCCGGTAGGTGGGTTCGGTGCCGATCCGGCCGTCCTCGATGCGGGCCGAGCTGAGCCGGCCGAGGGCGTGGAAGCGCAGGTAGCCGAACTGGCTGTCGAGCGCGGTGTCGGCCATCATCCGGGCGAGCCGGGCGAACGGCACCCGGCGGTGCGGCATCATGTCGAGCTCCTCGCGGTGGACGTGCCGCACCAGCGCGGCCAGGTCCTCCCCCGGTTCGGCGACCAGCGGGACGGTGTTGAGGAACAACCCGTACACCTCGGTGCCGCCGAGCCGTTCCAGCCGGCCGTTCATCGCCAGCCCGGTGGTGACCCGGCGCCGTCCGGTGATCCGGGCGAGGGCGTGCAGGTGGGCGGCGAGGGCGACGGACTTGACCGGGACGGCGAGCGCGTCGGCGACGGCGCGCAGCTGTCCGGGGGCGTCCGGCAGGACCCGTTCGACGGTGCGCGGCAGCTCGTGGACGTCCTCGCTGCCGGGCCAGAGCTGGCCCGTGGCGCCGTCGAGGCGCCGGTGCCAGTAGGCGAGCGAGTCCGGGTCGGCGGCCGCGTCCCGTTCGACGGCCACGAAGTCGCGGAACGCGGTGCGCGGCGGCGGGGCGGGTGCGGAGGCCGGGTCGGCGGCGAGTTCGGTGTGCCGTTCGAGGATCTCGGTGAGCAGGGAGGTGAAGCTCCAGCCGTCGAGGATCGCGTGGTGCTCGGAGATCGTGAGCTGGAAGGCGTGGTCGGCGAGGCGCTGCACGGTGATCCGGAACAGCGGGGGCGCGGCCAGGTCGAACGGCCGGTCGCGGTGGTGCTCGAAGACGGCGCGGACGGCGTCGTCCTGTTCGCCGGCCGGGCGCCCGCGCAGGTCGGCGAACTCGACCGGGGCGGGCAGGGTGCCGTGCACCAGCTGGAGCGGTTCGCCGTAGCCGGAGAGGTCGAGGCCGGTGCGGAGCACGGCGTGCCGGGCCATCGCCTCGTTGACGGAGCGGTGGAACGCGGTGGTGTCGAGGTCGCCGGCGATCCGGTAGGAGTTGACGTTGTGGTAGCTGTCGGTGCCGCCGGCCACCTCCATGTGGAAGACCATGGAGAGCTGCATGGAGACCATCGGGTAGGCGTCGGTGATGCCGGGCGGCAGCTCGGCCCGGTCGTCCTCGTCGAGGAGGGCGAACGGCCGGCCGGCCCGGGGGTCGGTCACGGCGGGCCGGGCCAGTGGCAGCAGGGCGGCGACGGTGGGCGCGTTGAAGACGTCGCGCAGGGAGACCTGCCAGCCGCGGTCGTGCAGGACGCCGGCCAGCTGGACGGCGCGGATGGAGTCGCCGCCGAGGTGGAAGAAGTCGTCGTGGACGCCGATCCCGGGTACCCCGAGCACCTCCGTCCAGACGCCGGCGAACAGTTCCTCCTCCGGGGTGCGCGGTTCGACGGGCCGGCCGGTCCGCCCGGGTGCGGCGCGCCCGGGGTCGGGCAGCGCGGCCCGGTCGACCTTGCCGTTGACGGTGAGCGGCAGGGCGTCCAGGACGGTGACGCTCGCCGGGACCATGTACGCGGGCAGCGAGCGGCCGAGGAAGCCGCGCAGGTCGTCGGGGGCGCGTCCGGTGACGTAGGCGGCGAGCCGGTCGTCGTGGACGGTGACCACGCAGGCGTCGACGTCCGGATGGGCGGCCAGGGCGTTCTCGATCTCGCCGAGTTCGATCCGGAAGCCGCGCAGCTTGACCTGGAGGTCGGCCCGGCCGACGTACTCCAGGCCGCCGTCCGGGAGCCGCCGGGCGACGTCGCCGGTGCGGTAGAGGCGGGCGCCGGGCGGGCCGGCCGGGTCGGCGACGAAGCGGCCGGCGGTGAGGCCGGGGCGGCCCCAGTAGCCGTGGGCGAGGCTGCCGCCGCCGATGTACAGCTCGCCGGGGACGCCGGGCGGGCAGGGGCGCAGCCAGTCGTCGAGGACGGCGGCGCTCAGGTGCGCCATGGGTTCGCCGATCAGGCTGCGTTCGAACCCGGCGCCGCCCCCGGCGACGTCGTGGACGGTGACGTGCACGGTGGTCTCGGTGATGCCGTAGAGGTTGCAGAGCCGGGCGGGCGGCAGCGGGTCCAGCTCGTGCCAGCGCTGGACGACACCGGGGTCCAGGGCCTCGCCGCCGAGCATGATCCAGCGCAGTGCGGGCAGCGCGCGGGGGCGGCGGCGCAGGGCCGGTTCGAGCTGGCGCAGCGCGGAGGGGGTGAGGCAGAGGTGGGTGACGCGCTGCTCGTCGAGGAGTTCGGCGAACTCCTCGGGCGAGCGGCTGGTGAGGTAGGGCACCACGAGCAGGCGGGCGCCGTGCAGCAGCGCGCCCCAGAGTTCCCACACCGTCCAGTCGAAGGCGTAGCTGTGGAAGAGCGTCCAGGTGGTGCCGGGACCGAAGCCGAAGTGGTCGCGGCCGGAGTCCAGCAGGCGGCTGACGTGTTCGTGGGCGACGGCGACGCCCTTGGGGCGGCCGGTGGAGCCGGAGGTGAAGATGAGGTAGGCGAGGTCGCCGGGGCGGCCGGCGGCGGGCGGGCGGGTGTCGGGGTGGGCGGCGATCTCGGCGGCGCGGGCGGTCAGGTCGAGGGTCTGCCAGGGGCCTTCGGGGGCGCGGTCGGGGCGGTCGGTGAGGACGGCGGTGACGGCGGTGTCGCCGAAGACCAGGGCGGCCCGGTCGGCGGGGGCGGCGAGGTCGACCGGCACGTAGGCGGCGCCGGTCTTGAGGACGGCGAGGATCGCGACGGGGACGGCGGCGGTGCGTTCCAGCAGCAGGCCGACCCGGTCGCCGGGGCGGACGCCGCGGGCCCGCAGGGTGTGGGCCAGGCGGTTGGCGCGGCGGTCGAGTTCGGCGTAGTCGAGGGTCTGCTGCCCGTCGCTGACGGCGGGCCGGTCGCCGTGGGCGTCCGCGGCCCGTTCGAAGAGGTGGTGCAGGCAGTGCCCGGCGGTCGGGCGGGCGGGGCGGGTGCCGCCGGCGGGGGCGGCGGTGAGCCGGCGGACGGTGGCGTCCGGGTCGGCGAGGGCGGCGTCCAGCAGGGCCGCGTAGTCGGCGGCGAGGCGGCGGACGGTGGCGGCGTCGAAGAGGTCGGCGCTGTACTCGGCCTCGCCGCGCAGCTCGCCGCCGTCGCCGTTCCCGTCGCCGTCGTCGCCGGTGGGCTCGAAGACGGACCAGGTGAGGTCGAACTTGCTGGTTCCGTTGGAGCGGACGGTGCGCCGGGCGGTGGCCGGGCCGAGGGCGAGCGGGGCGCGGTCCTCGCCGTGGGCGCCGAACACCACCTGGACCAGCGGCGGGTGCTGCGCGGTGCGGGCGGTGCCGAGGTGGTCGACCAGCTGGTCGAACGGGACGTCGAGGTAGCCGAAGGCGTCGAAGGCGCCGTCCTGGATGTCGGCGACCAGCCCGCGGAACGGCACGCCGGGGGCGAGCCGGATGCGCAGCGGCAGCAGGTTGACGAAGTAGCCGAGCAGGTCGGCGAGTTCGGGACGGTTCCGGGTGGTGACCGGGGTGCCGACGAGCAGGTCGTCGGCACCGGTCCAGCGGTTGAGCAGCAGCGCGAAGGCCGCGAGCTGGACGGTGAACGGGGTGACGCCCTCCTGTTCGGCGAGGGCCCGGACCCGGGCGGCGGTGCCGGGGGCGAGACCGAAGTGCTCGGTGGCGCCGTGCCGGCCGCGTTCGGCGGGCCGGGGCCGGTCGCCGGGCAGTTCGAGCAGGGTGGGGGCGCCGTCGAGACGGTCCTTCCAGTAGGCGAGGTGCTCCTCGTAGGAGGTGTGCCGCTCCTCCTCGGCCCAGTCGGCGTACTGGGTGGCGAGGGCCGGCAGTTCCGGCGCCCTCCCCTCGGCGAACACCCGGTAGTGATAGGCGAGTTCGCGTTCGAAGAGGTCGGCCGACCAGCCGTCCCAGATGATGTGGTGGACGACGAACAGCAGGGTGGTGCGCTCCTCGTCGAGCCGGAACGCCTCGGCGCGCAGCAGCGGTCCGGCCGCGAGGTCGAACGGCTCGGCGGCCCGGTCGGCGATCAGCTCCTCGGCGCGCCGGGCCCGTTCGGACTCCGGGAGGGCGCGCAGGTCGGTGACGGCGAGCGGCACCCGCAGGGCGGGGTGGACGTGCTGGCGGGGGCCGTCGGGGTGCAGCGCGAAGGTGGTGCGCAGCGCCTCGTGCCGGGCGGTGACGGCGTCCAGCGCCCGGGCCAGCAGATCGGGGTCGAGCGGGCCGGTGACCTCGTACGTCCAGGGGGTGGTGTAGGTGGTGGCCCGCGGGTCGAGGCGGTCGAGGAACCAGAGTCCGCGCTGGAGGCCGGAGACGGGCGCGCTGCGCGCCGGTTCGGTGGCCGCGGGGGCGTCGGCGGGGCGCACGGCCTCGCTCCCTTCGTACGGTCGGGGGTGCGGACGGGGGCCGGAGCCGGTGGCGGGTCCGGTGGCGGGGCGGGCGGCGGGGCGGGCGGCGGTACCGGCGGCCGGGCGGGCCGCCATCAGGAGGCCAGCCGTTCGGCGATGGCCTCCACGGTGCGGCCGCGGAACACCACGTGCGGCGGGACCCGGGTGCCGGTCTGCTGCGAGAGCTTCATGGCGACCCGGACGGCGGCCAGCGAGTTCCCGCCGATGCGGAAGAAGTTGGTGTCCGGCCCGAGGTCGTCCGGCAGGTCCAGGACGGCCCGCACCGCGTCGGCGACCAGCCGCTGGTGCGGGGTCAGCGGGTCGGCCGGGGCCTCGGAGCGGGGCCCGGCGGGGGCCGGCAGGGCCCGGCGGTCGACCTTGCCGTTGGGGTTGAGCGGCAGCGCGGCGAGCACGTCGACGGTCGCCGGCACCATGTGCTCGGGCAGCAGTGCCGCCAGGTGGTCCAGCAGCGCCTCCGGGCGGGTGCCGTCCGCCCCGGCGTCCAGGGTGACGTAGGCGGCCAACCGGTGGTCCCCGGGCGCGGGCTCGTGGACGGTGACGGCGGCCTCCCGCACGGCGGGGTGGCGGGTCAGCGCGTCCTCGATCTCGCCGGGCTCGACCCGGAAGCCGCGGATCTTCACCTGGTCGTCGATCCGGCCGGTGATCTCCAGCAGCCCGTCGGGCCGCCGGTGGCCGAGGTCGCCGGTGCGGTAGAACCGTTCGCCGGGGGCGCCGAAGGGGGCGGCCACGAAGCGTTCGGCGGTCAGCCCGGGCCTGCCGAGGTAGCCGTGGGCGAGGCCGCCGCCGGCCGCGTACAGCTCGCCGGTGGTGCCGTCCGGCACGGGGCGCAGCAGCTCGTCGAGGACGTGCACCGCCTTGCCGTGCAGCGGCCGGCCGATCGGGATGGTGCTGCCCGCGGCGTCCTCCCGGGTCGCCCGGTGGCAGGTGGTGAGGCCGAGGCTCTCGACCGGGCCGTAGCCGTTGGCGACGACCATCCGCGGGTACTGGTCGAGCGCCTTGCCGACGTGGGTGACGGAGGCGCGCTCACCCGCCGTGAAGGCCACCCGGAGCCCGTCGTAGGTCTCCGGGAACTCCTCCAGCAGGAAGTTGAACAGGCTGGCGGAGAGCTGGAGCTGGGTGACGCCGTGGCGCCGGGTGAGTTCGGCGATGGCCTGCGGGTCGGGCCGCTGGCCGGGCTGCAGCACGCAGACGCCGCCGAAGGCGAGCGCGCCGTACAGCTCCAGGGCGAAGGCGTCCCAGGAGACCGGGGAGCACTGCAGCCAGACCTCCCCGGGCCCGAAGCGGGCGTAGTCCTGGCCGAGGTAGGTGGCGGTGAGCGCGCGGTGCGGCACCGCGACGCCCTTGGGGCGGCCGGTGGAGCCGGAGGTGAACATCACGCAGGCGAGGTCCTCGCCGGTGACCGGCAGGCCCGGGTCGTGGCCGGGGCGGGCGCCGATCGCGGCGGCCTCGGCGTCCAGGTCGAGGTGGCGGGCGACCGGGAACGGCGGACTCGTCCGGCGGTGGGTGACCAGCAGGGCGGCGGAGCTGTCGGCGACCGCGCCGGCCAGCCGGTCGGCCGGGAAGTCCGGGTCGAGCAGGGTGTAGGCGGCGCCGGTCTTGAGCGCGGCGAGCAGCGCGACCACCAGGTCCGGGCCGCGTTCGACCAGCACGGCGACGGTGTCGCCGCGCCCGGTGCCGGCCTCGGCCAGGTGGTGGGCGAGGCGGTTGGCCCGGGTGTTCAGCTCGCCGTAGGAGAGGCGCCGGTCGCCGGAGACCACCGCGAGCGCCTCCGGCGAGCCGGCCGCCCGGGCCTCGAACAGGGCGTGCACCGGCGCCCCGACGGCGGTGGCGAGGGTGCCCAGCCAGGCCTCGCAGAGCTCGGCCATGGTGGCGGCGTCGAACAGGTCGCAGTCGTACTCGAAGCGGCCGGTGAAGTCGGTGCCCCGGTCGTCGACCGAGATCGACAGGTCGAAGCGGGAGACCGGGTTGGAGTGCAGCTCCCGGGTCACCTCGGTGCCGCCGATGCGCAGCGGCCGGGTGTCCAGCGGGTGCAGCTCCAGCAGCACCTGGCAGAGCGGGTTGCGGTTCTCGGCCCGGTCGTCCGGGTGGTCCTCGAAGGCGGCGGCCGCGATGTCGTCGAACGGCGCCTCCTGGTGGCGGTAGCCGGCGATCGCCACCTCGCGGACGTGCCGGACCAGCTCGCGGAAGTCCATGCTCTCGTCGAGCCGCACCCGCAGCGGCAGCAGGTTGACGAAGTAGCCGATCAGCGCGTCGAGTTCGGCCCGGCCTCGGACGCTCACCGGGGAGCCGAGCACCAGGTCGCGCCGGCCGGTGCGGCGGTGCAGGGTGAGTGCGAGCCCGGCCAGCAGCACCATGAACGGGGTGGCGTCCTCGCTGCGGGCCAGCGCGCGGACGGCCTCGGCGACCGGGCGCGGCATCGCGAAGCGGTGGAAGTCGCCGCGGAAGCGCTGGACCTCGGGCCGGGGCCGGTCGGTGGGCAGCACGGGCTCGGTCGGGGCGCCGGCCAGGTGCTCGCGCCAGTGGGCCAGCCGGCGTTCGGCGGCGGCCTCGTCCCGGTACTGCCAGGCGCTGTGGTCGGCGTACTGGACCGGCGGCTCGGGCAGGCCGGCCTCCCGGCCCTCGGCCAGCGCCTCGTACAGGGCGGCGAGTTCGCCCTCCAGCACGGGCAGCGAGCCCTCGTCCCAGACGATGTGGTGGCAGAGCAGCAGCAGGGTGGCGGTGCCGCCCGTGCGGTAGAGGTGGGCGCGGACCAACGGCCCGGTCTCCAGGTCGAAGGGCACCAGCGCGGCCTCGGCCACCAGGGCGCCGACCCGGTCGGGGTCGGTGTCCGTGACGGTGAACGGCACGTCGGCGGCGGGGTGGATCAGCTGCCGGGGGCCGTCCTCGGTGAGTTCGAAGGTGGTGCGCAGCGCCTCGTGCCGCTCCGCCACGCCGGTCAGCGCGCGGTGCAGCAGCTCCGGGTCGACCGGGCCGGCGAAGCGGAACACCCAGGGGACCACGTAGGTCGGCGCGCCCGGGTTCCACTGGTCGAGGAACCAGAGGCCGCGCTGGTACTTGGACAGCGGCGCGGAGCCGGCCCCGGACCGGGTCAGCGGCGGGCGCTCGCCCTCGGCGGAGGCGGTGACGGCGGCGGCGAACCCGGCGAGGGTCGGGGCGTCGAAGATCAGGTACGGGGAGATCATCCCGAAGACGTCGAAGACCCGGCCGACCACCCGCACGGCGGTCAGCGAGTCCCCGCCCAGGTGGAAGAAGTTGTCGTCGGCGCCGACCTCGGGCACACCGAGCACGTCCGCCCAGACGGCGGCGATCAGCTGCTCGGCGGGCGTGCGCGGCGGGCGGCGGCCGGCCGGGGCGGCGGCGGGCGCGGCCTGCGGTGCGGGCAGGGCGGCGCGGTCGACCTTGCCGCCGGCCGTCAGCGGGAAGGCGGCCAGCGGGGTGACGGTGGCCGGGACCATGTGCTCGGGCAGCTGCCCGGCGAGGTGGGCGCGCAGCGCGTCGGGATCGGGGGCCTCGCCCGTGACGTACGCGGCGAGCCGGCCCTCGTGGGCGACGACCACGGCGCCGGCGACGCCGGGGCGGGCGGCGAGGAGCTGCTCGATCTCGCCGGGCTCGACGCGGAAGCCGCGGATCTTCACCTGGTGGTCGGCGCGGCCGACGAACTCCAGGGCGGCTCCGGCGGACTCCTGGCGGACCACGTCGCCGGTGCGGTACATCCGGGCTCCGGGCCCGGGGGCGAACGGGTCGGCGAGGAACCGGGCGGCGGTCTCGCCGGGGCGGCCGTGGTAGCCGGAGGCGAGCAGCGAACCGCCCAGGTAGAGCTCGCCGGCCGCGCCGGGGGCGACCGGGCGGAGGCGGTCGTCGAGCACGTACGCGCGGCGGTCGCCGAGCGGGGTGCCGATCGGGACGACGGCCGCCCCGGCGGACGGGCCGGCCAGTTCGTGCGTGGTGGCGGTGATCACGGTCTCGGTCGGCCCGTAGGCGTTGAGCAGCGGCACACCGGTGGCGGCCCACCAGGAGGCGGCGGCCCCGGGGTGGAGCCGGTCGCTGCCGGAGATCATCAGCCGCAGGGTGCGCGGGGCCCGCCCCGGACCGCGGTCGCGCAGGGCCGGGACCAGCTCCTGGAAGTAGCCGGCCGGCAGGTTGGCGACGGTGACGCCCTCGGTGTCCAGCAGCTCCAGCAGGGCCTCCGGGGCCAGCAGCCGGCGCTCCGGGACGACCAGGCAGGCGCCGACGGACAGGGCGGTGAGGGTCTGCTCCAGGGAGACGTCGACGGTCGGGCGGGCGAGGTGCAGGACGACGTCGTCGGCGGTGAGGCCGAAGCGGTCGACGGCGGCGGCGAGGTGGCCGGTCAGCGCGGCCAGCGGGACGTGCACGCCCTTGGGGCGGCCGGTGGTGCCGGAGGTGTAGACGAGGTACCCGGGGGCCGCCGCGCCCTCCCCCGCGGCCCGGTGGCCGGTGGGCGGGCCGTCGGCGGGCGCGCCGCCGGGGGCGGTGGTGAGCGTGCCGTCGGTGAGCTCCAGCACGGCGCCGGCGTCCTCGCGGATCCAGCGGTTGCGCTCCTCGGGGGCCTCCCGGTCCAGCGGCAGGCAGACGGCCCCGGCCCGGAGGGCGGCGAGCAGACCGACCAGGTGCTCCAGCCGGTCGCGGCCGGTGACGGCCACCGTCCGCCCGGGGGTGATCCGGGCGGCGAGCGCGCCGCTCAGCTCGTCCAGCTCCCGGTAGCTGACGGTCCGGACGCCGAGCCGTACGGCCGGCCGGTCCGGGAACCGGCGCGCGACGGACAGGAAGGGAAAACCTCGAAACTCCATCATCCAACCCCGATGAATCGACGACGCTGCGGGCAGTGGTTTCGACACTAGGGCGGCTTTCCGGGGCCGATCGGCAGAATTCCCGGAAGACCATCGGCAGTTTCAACTGCCGCTTGCAACACAGGTGTTGGCCGAACGCAACCGGCCCGCCGGGGCGCGCTGAGGCGCCTCGACGGGCTCGGTGGGTGCGACGGCAGGGCGGGGGGGTGCGACGGCAGGGCGGGGGGCGCGGCGGAACGGGGAATCGGTGGAACGGGGGAACGGAAGAACCGCGGAACGGGACGCGGAATCCGCTCAGGATTCCGGCGGGAAATCGGGGGACCACACATCGGCCCGGTCCAGCGCACCCGGCGCGTACTTCCCCAGGGCGCTGATCAGCAGCCGCAGTTCCAGCGCCAGGCAGTCGGCGAACCGGACCAGCCCGGCCTCCGGGTCCTCGGCGGCGGCCAGCAGCGCCGCGCGGCCCAGACCCACCGCGCGGGCGCCCAGGGCCAGGCTCTTCACCGCCCGGCCGCCCTCCCACATCCGCCCGGAGACCAGCAGGCAGGGCGGCGGCCCCGCCGCCGCGAGCCGGCGCAGGCACTCCGCCAGCGGCAGGCCGACCTGCGCCGGGAAGACGCCCGGCGCCCATCCGGTGCCGCCCTCGGCACCGTCCACGGTGACGGCGTCCGCCCCGGCCTCGGCGGCCACCCGGGCGGCCTCGGCGACGTCCCGGCCGGGGTGCAGCTTCACCCACACCCGGGCCCGCGGGAAGTTGTTGCGCATCAGCCGGACCTGCTGGCGCAGGATCTCCGCCGTGAAGGTGCCGGGCGTACTGGCGCGCAGCACCCGGCCGTCCTCGCCGAGGACCGGGTCGAGGCCGTAGCGGTCGCCGAGCCGGGCCGCGGCGGCGGCGTCCAGCACGGTCATCCCGCCGAGCCCCGGCTTCGCGCCCTGTCCGACCTTCAACTCGAAGGCCAGCCGCCCGGATTCGAGCAGCGGAAGGGCCGCCGGGTCACTGTAGAGGAGGTTCCACACCTCGGCGTCGGCGTCCTCGGTGGACTGCTGGACGGCCACGCCCCCCAGCCCGTCGGGGAGCCGTTCCGCGTAGGCGCGTAGCCGGCCGAGTAGGGCCCGGTCGGCGGCCTCGCCGAGCCGGCCGTAACCGTTCACCGGGACGACGTTCTCGCCGATCACCATCGGCAGGCCGAGCGCGCCCGCCTGCCGGCTCAGCGCGAGGCCGAGGTCCCCGCCGGCCGCCCGGGTGGAGCCGGTCGCGGACACGTAGACCGGCAGCGCGGAGGTGAAACCGCCGATGGCGGTGGTGAGTTCGACGTCGCGGTAGTCGGGCTCGCGGCCCAGGTCGATCAGCTTGGCCAGCCGCTGCGGGACGAACACCGGCGGCACGATCCGCAGCGCGTCCAGCGCGTCCGGCGCACCGTACCGGGCCTGCGGCTCCGCACCGAACAGCACCTGCCCGTACGAGCCGGGCGGCGGGAAGGCCGCGGCCGTCCCGGTCCTGGCCCGCTGCCGGACCTCCTCCTCCGGGAACCCGGGCGCGGTGAGGTCGCTCATGCTCCCGCCCCGCTCCGCCGGGCGCCGCCGGAGCCCCGCTCCCCGCGGGCGCTCACGGCGACACCACCCCCGCCAGCTTCGGGAAGGCGCTGGCCTGCCAGACGGCGTCCAGCCCGGCCACGTAGCGGGTCAGCCGCTCGACGCCGATGCCGAACCCGGCACTGCCGGGCACGCCCTCCCGGACCAGGTCCAGGTACCAGCGGTACTTCTGCGGGTTCTCGCCGGTCTCCCGCATCCGGGTGACGATCTCGGCGTAGTCGTTGGTGCGCTGGCTGCCGCTGCACAGCTCGCCGTAGCCCTCGGCGGCGATCAGGTCGAAGTTGCGCAGCAGACCCGGGTGCTCGGGGTCCTCGCGGTCGTAGAAGCCGCGCGAGCCCTTGGGGTAGTCGGTGACGAAGAACGGCCGGTCGCGCCGCGCCGAGAGCAGCGCCTCGCCGGCCCAGTCGAGTTCGGCGTCGGGGCTCTGCGGGTGCCCGAGCCCCTGGAGCTCGGCGACCGCCCCGGCGTGCCGCATCCGGCCGAAGGAACCCTTCAGCAGTTCGGTGAACGCCTCGACGTCCCGGCCGAGTTCGGCGAACTCCTTGGGCAGTTCGCGGGCCGCGCTGCCGACCATGTGCACCACCAGCTCCTCGACCAGCTGCACGGCGTCGTCCCGGGTGGCGCCGGCCACCTCGACGTCCAGCTGGTGGAACTCGGCCAGGTGGCGGCTGGTCCCGGCGGTCTCCAGCGGCTCCAGCCGCACGTTCGGGGCGATGCAGAAGATCTTGTCGAAGGCCAGCAGCGAGGCCTGCTTGTAGAGGATCGCGCTGGTCATCAGCTTGTAGCGGTGACCGTAGAAGTCGATGTCGACCTGCTTGGAACCGCGCGACCCCGGGTCGGTGACCGGGCCGATGATCGGCGGGAGCAGCTCGGTGAAACCCCGGCCGCGCAGGTGCTCGCGGGCGGCGGAGAGCAGGTGGTGCTGGATCCGCAGCGCGGCGCGGGTGCTCGGGGAGGTCAGGTGGCGGCCGGGGTCCGGGAGCTTCGCTACGGCGGTCGCGGGGGTGGTCCCGTCGGTGGTCATGGCGTGGTGAGTCCCAACTCTCGTGGTGCGGCGGGTGTTCGGTCGGGGTCCGGGGCGTGCGCGGCGCGGCCGTCGTAGGTCCACTGGACGTGCGAGAGCGCGCCGATGAGGTCGGCCGAGCCGAGGATCGGCGGGCGCGGGCCGCCGGAGAGGCCGGCGATCGGCATCGAGCCGACGTCCGACCAGTGCAGCCGCCCGTCCGGCCCGAGCGAGCTGCGGGCCCGTCCGGCGTTGTCGGGGTGCAGGCAGTACGGCACGTCCAGGTAGCCGGCCGCGAAGGCCCGGACGAGGGCCCGGCCGAGGTCGTCGTCCAGCTCCAGGACGGCGCCGATCAGCGCCCGGGCCTCCGCCTCGATGCCGGTGTCGGCGGCGGAGACGGCGACGGCGGGCGGCGGCGGGCCGGTGCGTTCGGCGGCGGCGGCGGCCGCGGCGGTCTCCAGCGCGCGGACGTTCTCGGCGACGGTCGGGATCCGGTGCGCCTCGGCGGTGGTCTTCACGATCAGCCGGGCCGCCCCGGTGCGCACCGCCAGCCGGGCGGCGTCCTCCAGCAGCAGCCGGGCGCCGCCGGGCGTGCGCGGGAACACCCCCATGTAGGCGTACAGCACGAGGTGCCGGTCGACGTCGGGCAGCAGCTCCCCGGCGAGCCGTCCGAGCACCGTCAGCGCCTCCTCGTCCTGCCGGGGGTCGGGCTGCTGGGCGTAGCTGAGCGAGATGCTGCGCAGCCCGTGCTGGCGGAAGAACAGCGCCTCCAGCACGCTCACCGCGATCAGCAGGCTCGGCGGGCAGAGCTGGCCCATCAGACAGCCGCCGAACGTCTCCAGGTGCGGCTCGGCGCCGAACTCCCGGATCGAGGCGAGCAGTTCGCAGCTGCGCCGCCAGCTCTCGACCGCCTCGCGCAGCGGGGTGCGGCTGTACGGCAGGCAGTAGGAGACCGGGCCGCCCTCGGTGGCGTCCAGGCCGGCCGCGAGCAGCGCGCGGACGATGTGCTCCGGCTGGGCCGAGCCGTGCCGGACCTGCACCGGGAAGCCCGGGTGGGCGACGCCGCGCAGCACGGCCCGGGTGACGTCGACCGGGTGGCCCGCGATCGGGTAGCCGTTCAGCCCGGCGCCCCGGGTCAGGGCGCGGCGGGCGGCGGCGAGGTCACCGGTGCGGGTGTAGCTGTCCAGGGTGATGGTGCCGACCGTGACGGCGTCGGCGTCCCGGGTGGCGATCAGGCCGTCGCGCATCCGCAGCGGGTCGGCCATGCCCATCCGGGGCTGGACCACCAGGGCGCCGGCGGACCGGGCCCGGGCCACGAAGGACCCGAAGCCGGTTCTGGCCGGGACGTCCGCGCCCGGGACGGCGGCGGGGCCGGTCACCGCGGCACCCCGGCGGCGGCCGGCGCGGGCAGGACGGGCAGCGCGGCGGCCGGCGCGGGCAGGACGGCGGGCAGCGGAGCCGGCCGCGGGAGGGCCACGGTCCGGGCGGGCGGCGGCGCGGGCGGCAGGGCGGTGGCGGCGGCCCCGGGCAGCGACCGGAGGAAGGAGCGGAACTCGGCGACCGGCCGGCCCTCCTCGAAGACCGCGTCGAACCCGGCGGCGAGCAGCGACCGCTGCCGGCCCGGGTCCCCGGCACCCGCGATGCCGAGCTTGCCGCCGATCACCGTGGGCGTGCCCGCCAGCTCGGGACAGCCCCGCAGCGCGCCGATCACCCGCAGACCGTCGAGGTGGCCGTGCCCGTTGACGCTGCTCAGCACGATGAGGTCCGGGCGGATCCGGCGGCACTCGGAGATGAGCAGCCCGTCCGGCACGCAGGCGCCCAGGTTGGTGACCCGGTGGCCGAGCTCCTCCAGCAGCAGTTGCAGGAAGACCAGGTTCCAGGTGTGCGAGTCCGAGGCCATGGTCGACACGACGACGTCCAGCCCGGCCGGGTCGGCCTCTGCGCGGTGCTGCTCCAACTGGTCCACGGCGCAAACCCTCTGCTGTCGGTGTGGTCGGTGGGTGACGGACAGAACGCTAGGGAGGTTCCAGCGGACGGACCGGCAGCTCGCCCGGCAAGTGACGGGCAGTATCGGCGGGCCCGCCCCCGTCCGGGCGGGGCGCTCAGCTCGCCGTCGCCAGCACCGGGTAGGCGCCGGCCGCGCCGAACAGCCGCCGGCAGAGGTTCAGCACGGTGAACCGGACGCCGTCGCGGGCCGGGACGCTGCGGATCAGCCCGCTCGCCAGCAGCTCGTGCACGGCGGCCAGCGACTCCTGGAGCGGGCGCCCGCTCAGCTCGACGGCGTCCTCGCCCGACCAGTCCCCCGGCTCGGCCGCCAGCCGCTCCAGCAGGTCCCGCTGGCCGAGCGTCAGCCGGTCGAGCGCGGCGTCCAGCGCCTCGCCGAGGCCGCCGCGCCCGCCGGAGCCGGCCGGCGGCGGCCCCAGGTGGAACGGCCCGTCCGCCAGCCGGGCCACCAGCTGGCACGGGGCGAGCACCGTCGACCAGCCGGCCGCCAGCTCCAGGGCGCCCGGCAGGCCGTCGAGCTGCCGGCAGAGCGCGGCCACCGCGGGCGCCTCCTCGGGCTCCAGCCGGTAGCCGGGGCGCAGCCGGCGCAGGTGCGACAGCAGCAGCCGGACGGCCCCCACCTCGGCGAGCGCCGCCGGGTCGTGGTCGAGTTCGGGCCCCGGGGTGGGCAGCGGGGCGAGCGGGATCACCTGGCCGCCGGGCAGCGGTTGCGCCACCCGGGCGGTGATCAGCACCCGCAGACCGGGGCAGCGCTGGAACAGCTCGTCCAGCAGGGCCGGATCGATCCCCGCGTCGGCACCGTCCAGGACCAGCAGGGTGGGGTGGGTGCCGCTCGTCCGGACCAGGTCGGTGCGGCGTTCGGGGCCCATCCCGGGCCGGCACGCCCAGTCGGTCCAGCGGACCGACCAGCGGGCGGTCAGGTGCAGCCGGCGGGCCACCTCCAGCACCAGCCGGGTCTTGCCGACCCCGCCCAGGCCGGCCACGGTGACCAGCCGGTCGCCGTCCACGGCGAGCGCCTCGGTCAGCGCGTCGGTCTCCGCCTCCCGGCCGACGATCGCCCCGCGGGCGACCGGCGGGGCGGCCGGCTCGTCGCGGGGCTCGCCTTCGAGCACCTGGCGGCGCGCGGCCGCCTCGAACACCGTGCGGCTGCGGCCGTCCAGCCGCAGCGCGTCGGCCAGCAGCCGGACCGTCTCCTGCCGGGGGCGCTGGACGCGCCCGCTCTCCATGTCACGGATCGCCCGGACGCTCAGGGTCGCGTGATCGGCGAGGACCTGCTGGGTCAGGCCGATGCGCTCGCGCCGGATCCTGAGCAGCTCTCCGAAGCCCGCCGTCGACTGCAGCGTGTGACCGCCGTCCATGCTCCGTCCGCCTTCCGTGGGTTGGCCAACTACCGGGGACCAGGGGTTCGGGCGGCCGTCCGGCGCGCCGCGGGCGGCGCCGGACGGTGGTGACCGTTCGAACCGTGTTCCCCTCGCCGCCGATGGTCCAGGGCCCGGCTCTACGGCCGATCAACGGCCGATCACCACAGGTTCACGACAGCTCCGCACCGCCCGTGCACCCTCCGGGGAGCGGGGCGCGCGGCAGCACGGCCGGGGGCCGGGCACGGGAACGGCAACGACCCGGCCCGGGCGCACCGCATCGGGGAACGGTACGACCGGGCCGGGGGCCTGGGGGCGGGGCGAAACGGAGCGGCGGGAGGGAACGGCCGGACGGAGCGGCCGGACGGAACGGCGGGACGGAGCCGGGCGTCAGACGCGCTGCATGCCCGGGTTGTAGGCCTCGCTCACGAAGGAGGCGGCGGTGCTCACCGTGCCGCCCGGGCGGGTGATGTGCGAGACCACCCGGTAGTCGGCCCGCGCGTGCTCCTCGTTCAGCGTGATCGCGGTGTAGCCGCGCCGCCCGTCGTAGAACCTCATGTGCGGGTTGGCCGCGGTCAGGGTCGCCCAGTTGCCCGGGTGCTCCTCGCCGTCGCCGTCGCTCGCGATCGAGGTGCCGACGATCTCGACACCGACGGTGCGCGAGTCCGGGTCGTCGAAGTCCCGCTTGACGTCCATCGCGTAGGCGACGTGCACGTCACCGGTGAGGATGACGAGGTTCTCGACCCCGATGTCCTCGGCGCCGGCCAGGAGGCGCTCGCGGGCGGCCGGGTAGCCGTCCCAGGCGTCCATGGACAGCCGGGAGGCCGCCGCGGTGGTGTTCTTGCGGCGCGAGAAGACCACCTGCTGCGGGACGACGTTCCACACCGCCTTCGACTTGCGGAAGCCGTCCATCAGCCAGCGCTCCTGGGTGGCGCCCATCAGGGTGCGCGCCGGGTCCTGGGACTCCGGGGTGGGGAACTGCCAGCCGTCGCCGTTGGCCTGGTCGGAGCGGTACTGGCGGGTGTCGAGGATGTCGAACTGCGCCAGCCGGCCGTAGTGGTGGCGGCGGTACAGCTTGAGGTCGGTGGCCTCCGGCCGGGGCATCCGCAGCGGCATGTTCTCCCAGTACGCGCGGGTGGCGGCGGCCCGCCGGGCGACGAACGCCTCCGGGGACTGGCCCTTCTCGGGGATGCCGGCGGCGTAGTTGTTCTCCACCTCGTGGTCGTCCCAGGTGACGTACCAGGCGTGCGCGGCGTGGGCGGCCTGGAGGTCGGGGTCGGCCTTGTAGAGGGCGTACCGCAGGCGGTAGTCCTCCAGGGTGGTGGTCTCGTGGTTGAACAGCGACGGCAGGGTGCGGTCGGTGTACCGGCGGTCGCCGCCGACGGCGTCGACGCCGTACTCGTAGATGTAGTCGCCGACGTGGAAGACGGCGTCGAGCTCCTCGTCCGCGAGGTGCTTGTAGGCGGTGAAGTAGCCGTCCTCGTAGGCCTGGCAGGAGACCAGGCCGAAGCGGACGTCGTCGACGCGGCGCCCGCGCGCCGGCGAGGTGCGGGTGCGGCCGGCCGGGCTGACCCAGTCGCCGACCTTGAAGCGGTACCAGTACACGCGGTCCGCGTCGAGGCCGTCGGCGTCGACGTGCACCGTGTAGTTGAACTCGGCGTACGCCTTGGCGGTGCCGCGCCGGGCCACCTTGCGGAACCGGTCGTCCCGGGCGATCTCCCAGTCGACCCTCACCACGCCGGCCGGCGGGAGGCCGTTGCCGGGCTCCAGCGGACGCGGGGCGAGGCGGGTCCAGAGCACCACGGCGTCGCTGAGCGCGTCACCGGAGGCGACGCCGAGGGTGAACGGGTTCTCGGTCAGCGTGCGGGGCGCGATCTCGGCGTCGGCCGCGTGGGCGCCCGGCAGGTTGGTGGTGAACGCCAGTGCGGCGGCGGCCGAGGTGACGGTCAGGAAGCGGCGGCGGCCGATCCCGAGCCGGGTCGCGGCCTCCCGGAACTGCCGGTCCTGCGGGGCCAAGTCGTCTGTGCGGGCCATGGATCTGGGCTGCCTTCCGTACGCTGGGCGGGACCGGCGGGGCACCGGCTGTGTACGGAGGGGATTGGACCGGCCCGCCCCGTACGGGGGGCGTCGGAGTTTCGGCGGGCGAGTGATCATCAGGTGATCAGAGCGCCCGAACCGGACAATCGGATGATTCCGGCCGTCGGCCGCGAGCGGCCTACGGCGGGCCGCGGACGGCGGCGGCGCACGGCGGGGCGCGGTCCCGGCCGGCGGGGGAACACCGCCGGACTTCCTACCGGGTGGGGCGGCCGGCGCGGACCCGCCCGCCCCACCAGGCCCGCGGGTCGTGCCCGTCCGCCGGCGGACGGGCACCGCCCGTCCCTCCACCGCGCACGGGTGGCCGGTCGGCCGCACGGGCTCCCGGCC
>NZ_JBHJRC010000034.1:0-40668 GCF_042261735.1 Kitasatospora sp. NPDC056327
CCCCCGCACTGGGGGAGGCGGCCGTCGGCGCGCGGGGCGGCGGAGCCGGGGTGGTGGACCCGTGAGGTGTGTCCTGCGGTGGGGCCTGCGGTGCGGGTGCGCGGGTGTCCGCGCGTGCCCGGGATGGTTGCCGTCGTCCGAGGTCGTCGTCCGGGGCCGTCGTCCGGGGCCGTTGTCGGAGGGGTGCGCGAGGATGGGGGAGTGACCCAGGGCGAGCTGTTCGGCGGCGTGTCCGACGACTCCGGCGGGCGAGGGCGGTTCGAGCCCGCGCCCGGTGCGGTGCTGCTCCCCGGCTGGCTGGACGCGGCGGCGCAGCTGCGGCTGGTGGCCGCCTGCCGCGCCTGGGCCCGCCCGCCCGCCGGGATGCACACCGTCCGGATGCCCACCGGCGGGACGATGTCCGTCCGGATGGTGAGCCTGGGCCGCCACTGGTACCCGTACGGCTACTCCCTCACCGCCGCGGACGGCACCCCCGTCAAGCCGTTCCCGCCCGAGCTCGACGGGCTCGCCCTGCGGGCCGTGGCCGAGGCGTACGGGGACGCGGTGCCGGAGGTCGCGGGCGCGGCCGGCTACGCGCCGGACGTCGCGATCGTCAACCACTACCCGCACGGCGCGAAGATGGGCCTGCACCAGGACCGCGACGAGCGGGCGGACGCCCCGGTGGTCTCGCTGTCGCTGGGCGACACGTGCGTGTTCCGGCTCGGCAACACCCGGACCAGGACCAGGCCGTGGACCGATCTGGAGCTGCGCAGCGGGGATCTGCTGGTGTTCGGCGGCCCGGTCCGGTTCGCGTACCACGGCGTGGTGCGGACCCTGCCCGGGACGGCGGACCCGGCGCTGGGCCTGACGGGGCGACTCAACATCACCGTGCGGCAGTCGGGACTCCAGGATCCGCCGTAGGCCCCGCTACTGTTCACTGCTGTTCGACCTCGTTCGAGTGAATCGGAGTCCGTGCCCCCGACGCGGGGAATGCCCTGGCTCGCTGAAGAATTCGATTGAGCTGGAGAATTCGAAAGAGAACGGGTTGCCGGCAGCCGGGCGGAAGACCTCCGGCCGGGGCGGCAGCCCGGAGAGGACGTTTCCCATGGGTACCCCCGTCGACGATCTCGTCGCACTGCTGGACCTGGAGCAGATCGAGCTGAACATCTTCCGCGGGCGCAGCCCCGAGGAGGCGCTCCAGCGCACGTTCGGCGGTCAGGTCGCCGGTCAGGCCCTGGTCGCGGCGGGCCGTACCGTGGACGGCGACCGGCCGGTCCACTCCCTGCACGCGTACTTCCTGCGCCCCGGGGTCCCGGGCGTGCCGATCGTCTACCAGGTGGACCGGCTCCGGGACGGCCGTTCGTTCACCACCCGGCGGGTGCTGGCGATCCAGGGCGGCCGGTCGATCTTCGCGCTGACCGCCGACTTCCACGCCCCGGAGCCGGACAGCATCGAGCACCAGTTCCCGATGCCGGCCGTGCCCGGCCCCGAGAAGCTGCCCAGCGCGCTGGACGAGGTCGGCTCCAGGCTCGGTGAACTGCCCCCGTTCATCAGCCGGCGCCAGCCGTTCGACATCCGCTACGTCGACCGGCTGCGCTGGACCACCGAGGAGCTCGCCGGCGTCGAGGCGCGCAGCGGTGTCTGGCTGCGCACCAACGGCGAGCTTCCCGACGACCCGCTGATCCACGTCTGCGCGCTCACCTACGCGAGCGACATGACGCTGCTGGACGCCGTCCGCGCGCCCGTCGAGCCGCTCTGGGGCACCCGGCACTTCGACATGGCCTCGCTCGACCACGCGATGTGGTTCCACCGGCCGTTCCGGACCGACGACTGGCTGCTCTACCAGCAGGAGTCGCCGATAGCCCACGGAGCCCGGGGCCTCGCGCGGGGGCAGATCTTCGACCGCAGCGGTCAGCTGGTGGTGACGGTGGTGCAGGAGGGACTGTTCCGCCGGATCAAGGACTGATCGGCCGTCGGGCGGGCGGCCCCCGGCCGGGAGCCGGCCGGTCGGGTTCGTCGGGGGCGGTGGTCCGGTCAGGGGTTGGTCGGCCGCGTTGGTTGGGGGCGGTGGTCCGGTCGGGGGCCGATCGGGGGTTGGTCGGTCGCGTTCGGGGCAGGCGGGGCCCGTGTGCGCCTCGGCCGGTGTGACCGGCGTGTTGACTGGTGTTGAGCGGCGTGACGGCTGTGCGACAAGATCCGGCGCCGGGAATGCCCGGCCCGGGCGACGGATGTTCGATGGGATGACGGAGAACGGACGGCCCGCCCGGTGGGCCCTGGAACGAAGTGGGAGGGCGAGCCGATGACGGCGACGGCCGCGGAGGATTGGAAGCACTGGAGCGATCGGCGGGCCGTGACCGTCAGCGCGCCGCACGGTCAGCTGGCGCTCACCGGCACGCACTGGCTGGACGGCGAGCCCACCGGGATTCCCGGCCTTCCGGGCGTGTGGTGGGCCGACGCGGAGGGCGTCCGGGTCCGTGCGGCGGCGGCCGACGGCCTCACCCTCGCGGGCACGGACCCCGCCGGCACCGCGGTCGACGGCGAGGTGCTGCTGCGTCCGGACACCGACCCGGCGCCGGACACCGCCTCGCTGGGCGACCTGCTGCTGGTGCCGATCGAGCGCGAGGGCGAGCTGGCGCTGCGGGTCTTCGACCCGGCGTCGGAGCGCCGGGCCTCGTTCGCCGGGATCTCCGCCTACACCTACGCCCCGGAGTGGGCCGTCCCCGCGGTCTTCACCCCGTTCGAGGGCGAGGGGACGCAGGCGCTGGTCGTCCCCAACGCTGACGGCAAGGAGCGCGTGCTGACCGTCTCCGGGCGGATCGAGTTCACCGTGGCCGGTGAGCACCGCACGCTCACGGTCAGCCGCTCCGGCGACGGCCTCAGCGGAGTGATCGCCGACGCGACCAGCGGCCGGGACACCTACCGGTTCCGCTTCATCACGCTGCCGGCGCCGGACGCGGACGGCCGCACGGTGCTGGACCTGAACCGCGCCTACCTGCCGCCGTGCGCCTTCGCGGACCACTTCATCTGCCCGTTCCCGCCGCCCGGCAACCGGCTGGACTTCGCGGTCGAGGCGGGCGAGAAGCAGGTCCTGACCCGGTAGGCGGTTCGCCGCAGGCGGCGGCCGGGTCCGACCTCCGGACGACCCGGCCGCCACCTGCGCAGTGTTGCGGCGCTGTGTCCCCGGCCGACCCCGGTCGGCGGGGCCCGTGGGGGAGGGCGGACCATGGGTCCGTGTCGACCAATCATCCTGCCAATCGGCTCCCCGCCGACGAGACCCAGCCGCCGACCGCCCCCGCCGACGCTCTTCCGACGCCACCCCGGTACCGGCGGATCGCCCGCAGCACCTTCGCCGACCTGAGCCCGCTGCGCGACCACGCCGACTACCGGCGGGTCTGGTTCGGGCAGTCCGTCTCCTCGATCGGCCAGCAGATGACGGCCGTCGCCGTCTCCGTCGAGGTCTACGACCTGACCGGCTCCACCTTCGCCACCGGCCTGGTCGGCCTCTTCTCCCTCCTCCCGCTGATCGCCTTCGGCCTCTACGGCGGCGCGATCGCCGACACCGTCGACCGCCGGCGCCTCGGTCTGATCGGCGCGGCCGGCCTCGCCGTGGTCTCCGCCGTCCTGGCCGCCCAGGCCCTCGCGGGCCTTGGCCTGGTCGCGGTCCTCTACGTGGCCGTCGCCCTCCAGGCCGGCTTCTTCGCGCTGGCCTCGCCCGCCCGTTCGGCGATGATCCCGCGCCTGGTCCCCGCCCACCGTCTGCCGGCCGCCAACGCCCTGAACACCGTCAGCATGAACCTCGGCCTCACCGTCGGCCCCATGCTCGGCGGCGTGCTCATCGGCGCCTACGGCGTCCAGGCCGCCTACCTCGTCGACACCGTCGCGTTCGCCGCCACCCTCTACGCGATGTGGCGCCTGCCCGCGATGCTCCCGCTCGGCGACCGCAAGGGCCGCGCCTCCGTCCTCGACGGCCTCCGCTTCCTCCGCGAGCAGCCCAACCTCCGCACCAGCTTCCTCGCCGACCTGGCCGCGATGATCTTCGGCATGCCGCGCGCCCTCTTCCCGGCCCTCGCGGTCACCTTCTACGGCGGCGACGCCCGCACCGTCGGCCTGCTCGCCGCGGCCCCCGCCGTCGGCGCCCTGGCCGGCGCCCTCTTCTCCGGCTGGGTGAGCCGGGTCCACCGCCAGGGCCTCGCCGTCGTGGTCGCCGTGATCGCCTGGGGCCTCGCCATCGCGGCCTTCGGCCTGCTCCGCAACCTCTGGCTCGGCCTCCTCATGCTCGCCGTCGCCGGCTGCGCCGACACCGTCAGCATGATCTTCCGCAACACGATGATGCAGGTCGCCGCCCCCGACGAGATGCGCGGCCGCCTCCAGGGCGTGTTCATCGTGATCGTCGCCGGCGGCCCCCGCCTCGGCGACTTCGAGTCCGGCGCCGTCGCCTCCCTCACCAGCCCCACCGTCTCCGTCGTCAGCGGCGGCCTCGCCTGCGTCGTCGCCATCCTCCTCCTCGCCGCCCGCCGCCCCGCCTTCCTCCGCTACGACGCCCGCCACCCCACCCCCTGACCCCCACCCCCGCTCCCCGCCCACCCACCTCCCCACAACCCTGCAGCGAGCACCCCCCGACGTGCTGTATTGTTTTCCTCGTCGCCGGAACAACCGGCCGACAAGGTCGAGAAACCCGAAGCAGAGCCCCCCAGGCTCCGCCCGGGCCACGAGACCACGGGACGTGGCGCAGCTTGGTAGCGCACTTGACTGGGGGTCAAGGGGTCGCAGGTTCAAATCCTGTCGTCCCGACTGTGAAGTCGGTTGTGAGAGCCGGTACTTGGGAAACCGAGTGCCGGCTCTTTTGGCTTTGGTGGTCGCAGTGTGGTCGCGGACGCTCGTTCACGTGATTCCAGGGGGCGCATCCGGGGGTGTGGGGCGCTCAGCCACAACTGATATGCGGCTTTTGTCTGTTCAGTCGAGATGACTGAGCGTAGTCGGTAGGTGCGTGAGCTTCTCCCCGGCGTCGGAGTGGGCATGGTGTCCCAGAAGTGGGCATGCCTGTGGAGCCCGCGGCGCCAGGTGTGGTGGTGGCTCCGGGGCTGAGCGGGTGTCAGTGATGGACCGGCGGTTCCGGCCGTTTAGCTGGTCGTCCTTGCCGCGTTCCGAGCGGCCCGGTGGACCGAGGTGTGGGCGTGCGGTTGTGTCAGGCCGCGTGGCTGAACAGCGGGTTCGGCAAGGGGTTGGCGAGGGCGTCGGCGCCGCAGTGGGTGCGGGACTCGGCGAGGTGGAGCCTGGTTTCGATGGTGTGGACCGCAGCCATGGCGACGTCCCAGGTCAGGTGGCTGCAGATGTTCGCGGTGGTCGACAGGGTGGAGTGCCGCAGGGTCTTGGAGATGACGGCCATGGGCACGTTGCCCTCCAGGGCGAGGGTGGCGGCGAGGTGGCGCAGGTCGTGGATGGTGACGTGGGGCAGTCCGGCCTGTTCGCGCAGTTCGTGGAAGCGTCGGCGGACCGCGGCCGGGTGGAGGGGCTTGCCGTCTGTGTCCTGGAAGACGTGGCCGTTGCCCGGGGAGGTGTTCCTGGCCATCGCGCGTTCGAGGGCGGCGGCGACGCGCTCCGACAGGGGTACCCAGTTGCGGCTCTTCTTCGTCTTCGGTGCGGTCAGGACGAGTTCGTGGTTGTCGATCGCGGAGAGGGTGTGGCGGATGTACATGACGCGGTCGTCCAGCCGGACACACGGGCGCTGGAGGCCGAGCGCCTCACCCTTGCGCAGGCCGGTGCCGATGATGACCTCGAAGAGGTCCGCGAAGGTGGGGTCGACGCCTCGGCAGTGGGAGAGGAACGCGACGGCCTGCTCAGCGGTCCAGGGGACGCGTTCGGCGGCTTGGGGCCTGCGCATGGGCAGGGGCTGGGCGGCGTTGAAGGGCAGGCGGTGCGTGCGCACGGCGGTGCCGAGGGCGCTGGAGAGCGTGGCGAGGCAGTGGTAGACGGCCTGGCGTCCGCGGCCGGCGTCGAGCTGGTCGTGGGCGTAGGCGGCGATGTGGTCGTGGGCGAGTTCCTCGAGGCGTATCGCGCCGAAGACGGGGATGAGTTCGCAGAGCACGTAGGTGCGGTAGCGGGCGTAGGTGGTGGGCTTGAGCAGGAACTCCATGCTCTTGAGCCACTTGGTGAGGTAGGCGGCGACCGTCTCGTGGGGGTCGGCGTCGAAGCCCAGTCGCCGGCCTTCGAGGAAGCGCCGCAGCGCCGTCTCGGCGGTCCAGGCGTCCTCGAACCCGCCGCGCCGTATGGTGCGCCTGCGGTTGTTGAGGGACGGGATGTCGACGGCGAAGGTCCACGTGCCGTGCTTCTCCTCGGCAAGGCGTGGACACCTCGCGCCGAGCTGACGCCGGGTGGCATCGCGGCATCCGCAGCGGCGGTAGACCCGGCCCGGTCGTCCTGACTTGCGCACTCCGTGTACCTCCTGTGGCTGTGACCCATTGATCAATTCACGGAGGCTACATGCGCCGTGATCGCATGATCGTCTGCGACCACCATGCGATCACCAACGCGAAAATGGGGCTCTGACCTGCGGTTCACGGTGAGGACCCGCACCCGGGCGCGCCAATGCACGGGGGTGCCGTGGTACCCGTCATGGTCGATGCGGGCACGCGGAAACTGTCACCCTACGTAACTACCCGGAGCCCTGCTCTGGGGGCCGTCCGGGCGGTAGGGGAGTGTTTCCTGCCCCCCGACGCGGCTACGCAGTGTGAACGGCCCGTCGGGTTGGCCGGGCCGTGCGCGGCCTTGGGTCGAAGCGGGCGGGCCGCCGAGGTCAGGGTGCCCTGATCCGCGATGGGTGGTTGCGGCAGGCGATTCAGATGAGCCGGTTCCGGTGGGCGGCTGCGACTTCGCGAACGAGGTGGGCGAAGTCGCTGCGGCTGCGGTCCTGCTGCTGCCCGGCCTGTTCGCCGTCGTCCCCGTCCTCGTCATCGCCGAAGTCGTCTTCGTCGTCGAGTTCGTCGTATTCCTCGTGGAGGAGCCAGCAGCCGTGGATGCCGGCGAGGAGGTCTTCGAGGAGGTCGGGGGCGGGTCGCCTGGGATCGAGCGGGGTCAGGCGCAGGCCGGTGTCCTCGGGGTCGGTGTCCGGGCCGGTGTACTGGGCGAGGGTGTCGTCGATGTCTTCGAGTTGTTCGCGCAGGCCGGCGGGGTCGGGGAGGAGGCCGTCGGCGATGTGGAGGGCGTGGCGTACGAGGCTGGTGACCGCGTCGTAGGGGGAGATGCCGTCCTTGATGAGGCCGAGGACGAGGGTGGGGGTTTCGTGGGGGAGGGCTTCGATGTTGTCGGCTTCGAAGAGCACGGCGGTGGGGGAGTGCCTGGTGGCTTCGGCGGTGACCTCGGCTGCTGCCGCGAGCCAGTGGGCTGCGGCGACGGCCGCGGCGGTGGGGTCGATCTCGGTGAACAGTGCGGCGGGGCCGAAGGGGTCCTGTTCGAGCAGGTGGTCGGCGGCGGCGACCTGCACGGGGGAGGCGCCTTCGCGGCTGAGGAGGACGGCCTGCCGGGCGCGGCCGGTGAGGTCGCCGAGTTCGGCGTTCTCCACGGCGGCGAGTTCGGTGGCTGTTTCGGCGAGGACGGCGTCGGTGAGCTGTTGGTCGTTCAGGGCGTGCAGGGCGCGGCCGGCGCGGTGGGCGGACTCGACCAGGGGGCTGTATTCGACGTCGAGCATGCCGTCCTGGGGGAGGTTGGGCCGGGTGATGGCGCCCGGGACCTCGTCGAAGGACTTGCGTTCCGCCGCGCGGCGCCAGCCCTCGGAGTTGGGGTCCTGGGAGGCGGCGGCACTGGCGGGGTGGGTGTAGGTGCGCCATGCCGCCTCGGACAGGTGGGTGAGGGTGCGGGCCAGCCGCATCAGCGCGGCCGTGTCCGTGCCGGCCGGGACGGCGGCGATACGGGTGGCGAGACCGCCCTCGCCCGTTTCCCAGGTCGCGATCAGCTCGTGCCGTTCGGGATCGATGCTGTAGCGGGTCATGAAGTCGTACCTCCGGTGATCTGCTCGGCAATGCCGCCGACCATCGAGCCATTCTGACGCATCGCCAGATAGTGCCGGGTCGTGCAGCCGATAGGCGCCGACGGCCGCCAGAGAACGAGACCCCGTAGGGGCAGGGGCGTGCTCCTCGACGAGTTCGGCGCCACCATCGACCCGTCGCCGAGACCTTCGAGCCCCACCGTCTCTGCGCCTACCTGCACAGCCTCGCCGCGGCGTACACCACCTTCTACGAGCACTGCCCCGTCCGTCCTCAAGGCCCCCAGTCGCGAGGTCATGGAGACCCGGCTGCTGCTCTGCCAGCTGACCGGCCAGACCCTCCGCCGGGGCATGGACCTCCTCGGCATCGGAACGCCGGAGCGGCTGTAGATCTTGGCGATCTTCGGGGTGGACAGGTATCACCTGCCCGCCCCGAAGGACTCGCCTGAGTTTCTCCTCCCTGGGGCGCTGCCACACACCGCGGCGCATCGTTTCGACATGCCCGCCCGGATCGTCCCGCCACCGATTGTGACCAGAGGCATACAGGTCGATCGGCGCCGAAGTGAAAGGCGACTCACTGGCGCGACAGGGCCTTGGGCGGCACCGTCGTGCTCAGCCCGAGGCCGAGCATGCGCTGGTACGCCCGGCGCAGCCACTGCGGCGCGTGGCACACCGGACCGCTTCGGCACCTGCTGTCGTCGCGGGCTACCGGTCGCAGCACACGGAGCTGTTCTCTTTCCGTACGCTAGCCCTGTCTGACCTCTCCGGTATCGTGCGGGCGAGCTGGGCTCTGCAGCGGAACAACACAAGAAGGTGGCGTGTGAGCGACAAGAACCAGGAGCTGGCCGACTTCATCTGGTCGGTCGCCGACCTGCTGCGGGGCGACTACAAGCGCTCCGAGTACGGCAAGGTCATCCTGCCGATGACGCTGCTGCGCCGCATGGACTGTGTCATGAAGGACACCCGCGAGACCGTCTGGGCCCGTGCCGAATCCTTCGCAGGCCAGAACAACGACGCGGTGCTGCGCGCCACCGCCGGCCGTGATTTCTACAACCTCTCCCGGCAGACGTTCGCCACAATCGGTGCCGATCCGGACACGCAGAAGGTTGAGAAGAATCTCAAGGACTTCATCGGCGGGTTCTCCTCGGAGGCCACCGAGATCCTCGACCACTACGCCTTCCATCTGCAGATCGACCGCCTGGCCAAGGCTGGACTGCTCTACCTCGTGGTCCAGAAGTTCGCTGACATCGATCTGAGCCTTGAGGCCGTCGACAACCACAACATGGGGTTCGTCTTCGAAGAGTTGATCCGCAAGTTCGCGGACGCCTCGAACGAGACCGCCGGTGAGCACTTCACCCCGCGCGAGGTCATCGAGCTGATGGTCGAGCTGCTCCTGGCCCCTGATGGAGACCGCCTCACTGGGGCGGCCCCGGTGATCGACATCCTCGACCCGGCCTGTGGCACCGGCGGCATGCTCTCAGCGGCCCAGGACCACATCAAGATCCTCAACCCCGTTGCGCGTGTGAACGTCTTCGGGCAAGAGCTGAATGCTGAGTCGTACGCGATCTGCCGTTCCGACATGCTACTGAAGGGTCAGACTGCCTCCAACATCCACTTCGGCAATTCCTTCACCCAGGACGGCCACGAGGATGAGCAGTTCGAGTACATGCTCGCCAACCCGCCCTTCGGCGTGGAGTGGAAGAAGGTTGAGAAGCAGGTCAAGCAGGAGCATGAGGACCGCGGCTACGACGGCCGTTTCGGTGCCGGGCTACCCAGGATCAACGACGGGTCGTTCCTCTTCCTGCAGCACATGATCCACAAAATGCGACCACTGAAGAAGGATGCTGACGGTACGGAGATCGGCGGCAGCCGAATCGCAATCGTCTTCAACGGCTCACCGCTCTTCACCGGCGGCGCAGGCTCCGGCGAGTCCGAGATCCGCCGCTGGATCATCAAGCACAACTACCTGGAAGCGATCGTCGCCCTCCCCGACCAGCTCTTCTACAACACCGGCATCTCGACATACGTCTGGATCGTCACCAACCGAAAGCCGAAAAACCTCAAGGACCGGATCATCCTCATCGATGCGCGAGACCAGTGGTCCAAAATGCGGAAGTCTCTGAGCAACAAGCGCAAGGAGATCACCGACGAGCAGCGCCATGAGATCTGCGCTTGGTATGGAGAGGCATACCGACTCGCGCGCTCCGGAGGCGGCTCGCAGCATTCCGTGCCGGGCAAGGTCAAGATCTTCGACGCAGATGACTTCGGCTACCAGCGCATCACCGTGGACCGGCCCCTCAAGTTGCGGTTCGAGGTCAGCGAGGATTCCTTGGACGCGCTTCAGGTGGCAAAGGTGGTGGAGAAGGAGTTTGGCGAGGGTGGTCCGGAGCGACTGGCGGCAGCACTCAAACCACTGCTGGGCGGCTCGTGGAAGACCAAGGCGGAGGCGTGGATCGCACTGAGTGCCGCGCTGAACCAGGCCGGCATTAGCTGGCCTAAGAGCAACTCCTTCGATAAGGCGATGCGTGACGCAGTCGGCGTTCCGGATCCGGAGGGTGAGCTGCAGTACGTCAAGAAGGGGCAGGTGGAACACGACCCGGACTTGCGGGATGCCGAAAATGTTCCGCTCCGCGAGGACATCGATATGTACTTTGAGCGTGCTGTGAAACCCCACGTCGAGGATGCGTGGATCGCTGAGTTGAAGGATCCGAAGACTAAGGAGACCATGCGCTCCCGGGTCGGATATGAGATCCCATTCACCCGACACTTCTACGTGTACAAGAGGGCGCGCCCGCTCTCGGAGATCGATGAGGAGCTGAAGGCTCTGGAGGCGGAGATCCAGGCGCTGCTGGGTGAGGTGATCCAGTGACCGCCTCGATGTTCGATCTCCATTCACTCGAGCTCCCCGAAGGCTGGGAGTTGGTGCGACTTGGGTACGTCGCTCGATTGCAGAACGGGTTGACAGTCGACGCGAAACGCGACATCACGGGCGACGTTGTTACGCGCCCGTATCTGCGCGTGGCAAACGTTCAGGCAGGAAGCCTCGACCTCGGTACGGTCACGGAGATCTCCGTACCACGGAGCGTAGCCCACCGTTGCACGCTCCGGCCTGGCGACGTTTTGATGACCGAGGGCGGAGACCTGGACAAGCTGGGGCGTGGGACGGTCTGGCAGGGGGAATTGGAATGGTGCCTGCACCAGAATCATGTTTTTGCCATCCGGCCTGACCCGCAACGCCTGAGCGGACGGTATCTCGCATACTTGACGCAATCGCTCTATGGTCGCTGCTATTTTGAGAGCACGGGAACGAGGACCACTAACCTGGCTTCTACCAACAGTAGCAAAATTCAGAGCTTTCCCTTGCCTCTCCCTCCGGTAGATGAGCAGCGGCGCATCGCGGATTATCTCGATTTCGCCACCTCGCGTATCGACAGGATGGTCCGGCTAGAGCGTGCCACGCTCGAAAAGATCACGGAACGGGAGTCGGCTGTTCTTGATCTCGAAATCGATGCGCTATACCAGCGGGCCGGATCATTGCCGTTCAGGCGCTTCGTAACTGGAGTGGATCAAGGGTCAAGCCCTCAATGCGACGCAGTTCCTGCGAATGATGGCGAGTGGGGTGTGCTAAAGGTAAGCGCCCTCCGTCCAGGGACCTTCGATCCGACTGCCAACAAGCGGCTGCCTGAAGATGTGGTCCCGGACCGCAGAAGCGAGGTACAGGAAGGTGATCTCCTGATTACCCGCGCGAACACGCCGCAGCTGGTGGGATCCACAGCCGTGGTTCCCAGAGTTAGGCCCAAGCTAATGCTGTCAGACAAAATCTTCCGAGTCCGCGTGAGCAAAGGGCTGAGCCCGCACTATGTCGCAGCGGTGGCTCGTGGCAGTCGAGTACGCGCGGCCTGCTGGGCGGCTTCCAACGGCGCGTCCCAATCCATGGCCAATCTTAGGTTCGAAGAGATTAAGGAGTGGCCCATCCCCCCGGTCAGCCTTGACGAGCAGCACGCCTTCGTCGATCGGGTCAGTCGCAGCCAGGAAGCCGTCAAGGCCCTCGGTGAGAAGGTCGAGCATCAGCTCTCCCTCCTCGCCGAGCGGCGCCAGTCTCTGATTACCGCTGCCGTGACCGGTCAACTCGACGTCACTACTGCCCGTTAGAGCGTCCACGCGTAAAGAGTCACCCGCCAACCACGTACGGAGTGTCCTGATGACCGCTACCCCGCCCGGCGCGCACGAGGCCCACACTGAGGGTGCATTCGAGGACGCCGTCGAGGCAGCCCTGCTCCGTAGCAAGTGGGAGCGGGGACTGGCAAACACCTACAGCCACGAGCTCGGCATCGACACGTCCGAGCTGTCCACGTTCCTTGGCGCCTCCCAGCCCGAGGAGTGGGAGCGGTTGATGGACGCGTACGGAGAGGAGGAACTGTACGCGATCCAGCGGTTCGCCGCGCATGTGGCCAAGCAGATAGATGAGCGCGGGCTGCTGGATGTGCTGCGTCACGGGGTTGTCCAGCGCAACATCAAGATCCGCCTGGCATACTTTCGGCCCGCCCACACCCTGGCGGCCGGGGCCCTGGACGAGTACGACGCGAACCGGCTCGCCGTGGTGCGGCAGTTCCATTACTCCGCTGCCGAGCCGGCCAAGTCCTTGGATCTCGCGTTCTTCGTCAACGGGCTGCCCATCGCGTCGGCCGAGCTGAAGAACCCGCTCACCGGGCAGTCGGTCGAGGACGCGAAGCGGCAGTACCGCAGTGACCGCGACCCGAACGAGTTGTTCTTCGCCCGCCGCAGTTTGGTGCACTTCGCGATTGATCCGGACCTGGTGTTCCTGACGACGCGGATTGCCGGGGCGAAGACGCGGTTCCTCCCGTTCAACATGGGCACCGGTGGACCGGGCAACATCGGTGGCGCGGGCAATTCGCCCGTTGCCGCCGAGGCGGAGTACGCGATCTCGTACCTGTTCGAGCAGGTCATGCACCGCGACAACTGGCTCGACCTCCTGCATCGTTACCTGCACGTGGAGGACGAGGCCGCGAAGGCCGGCAAGGCCCCTCGTTATCGGCCCGGTTCCGCGCACAAGCAGCCGCTGATCTTTCCGCGGTTCCACCAATGGCACGCAGTGCGGAAGATGACCGAGCACGCGGCCACGCACGGGGCAGGTGAGAACTACCTGATCCAGCACTCCGCGGGGTCGGGAAAGTCCAACACGATCGCCTGGCTCGCCCATCGCCTGGCTTCATTGCACACTCCCGAAGATCCCGCGCTCCTGGATCCGGCTGCTGCCCAGGCCAAGGGCCTTGGGCCGAACGCGCAGGTGTTCGACAAGGTCGTGGTCATCACCGACCGGCGAGTGCTGGACAAGCAGCTCCAGGACACCATCTACCAGTTCGACCACACCCCGGGCGTGGTCCTGCGCGTCGACGACGATTCCCAGCAGCTCGCGGACGCGCTGACCGGGACGACTGCCCGTATCGTGATCACGACATTGCAGAAGTTCCCGTTCATCCTGGACAAGGCATCCGGACTTGGCCGCGAGCGCCGCTACGCGATCATCATCGACGAAGCGCACTCCTCTCAGGGCGGCAAGGGCACTGACGCACTCAAGCGGATGCTGGGCAAGCTGGGCGAGGGCACGGTCGACGAGGACGGCGATCCGCTGACCGCAGCCGCGCTCGCCCGCGGCAAGCAGCCCAACCTGTCCTTCTTCGCATTCACCGCGACCCCGAAGGACAAGACCCTCAAGCTTTTCGGCACCGAGTCGCGCGAGAGCGGGCAGATGGAGCCGTTCCACATCTACTCGATGCGGCAGGCCATCGAGGAGGGCTTCATCCTCGACGTGCTCGGTACCTACGTCACCTACAGCACGTACTTCAAGCTGCAGCAGGCCGCCGTGGACGAGGCCGAGCGACAGGTGGATCCGCGGAAGGCGAAAGCGAAGCTGGTGCGGGCCGCTCTGATGTCCGAGGCGTCCCTGGAGTCTCGGGCGAAGATCATCGTGGAGCACTTCCGTGCCCACACCGTGGACAGGCTCGGCGGCAGGGCCCGCGCCATGGTCGTCACCCCCGGCCGCGAGCACGCGGTGCGCCTCTACCAGGCAATCCGCGCCTACGTGGAGCGCTGCGGCTACACCGACTGCGGCACTCTGGTGGCCTTCTCCGGCACCCTCACCCTGGACGAGATCGAGTACACCGAGGCGAAGCTGAACGGCTTTGCAGAGAGCAAGCTGCCCGAAGCCTTCGCCTACACCCGCCTGGACGACCCAAAGCCGCCGTCCGTGCCCCGGCCCGAATACCGCATCCTGGTTGTCGCAGACAAGTACCAGACCGGTTTCGACCAGCCGCTGCTGACGACGATGTACGTCGACAAGCTGCTGGCCGGCCTCGCCGCCGTGCAGACGCTGTCCCGGCTGAACCGCACGCATCCGCTCAAGTCGGCCGAAGACTTGTTCGTGATGGACTTCGCCAACAAGCCGGCCGTGATCGAGGAGGCGTTCCAGCAGTACTACGAGGCATCGATCTCCGAACCGACCGACCCGGACTTCCTGTTCAACCGGTACGACGAGGTAATGGCCTACCGGCTGCTGATCGAGGCGGAGATGGATGCCTTCGTCACGGCCTACTTCGCCGCGTTCAAGAACGGCACCGCCACCGACGCCGCGGTCTCCAAGGCCCACGCGAAGCTGCACACCTACACTCAGCCGGCCGTGGATCGGTTCAATGCCCTGGCGGACGATGAGCCCGACGCCGCGCAGGAATTCCGGCGCGCGCTGGACTCCTACGTCAAGGCGTATGGCTGGCTCTCTCACGTCATCGGTTTTGAGAACGAGGACCTGGAGCGCCTCTACCAGTACGGGAGGTTCCTGGTGCGCCGCCTCAGGCTCCCGGCCGGCTCGGCGAGCGCGGACGTAGGCGAAGTCACCCCCAGCCACATGAACGTCCGCAAGACCGGCACGGCTGACCTCATTCTCAAAGCGGAAGGCGCTCAGCTGCTGCCCGGCCTGGTTCCGCAGCCCGCCGGCGCTGGGTTGGAGGTCGAGGAGAAGTCCCTCGCTGAGGTCATCGAGTCGGTCAACGACGAGTACGGCATCGGCCTGTCCACCACCGACCAGATCCTCCTCGGTCAACTGATCGTCGCCGTCTCGGAAGATCCGGACCTGAACCGGATCGGCCTCCACAACGACGAAGAGACCTTCCGTCGTGAGGTCAACAAGGACATGGACCGCATCGTCATCGACCAGGCCCGGTCCAACGACACCCTGCTCGTGCGGTACTACGACGACCCGCTCGTCAACAAGATCTTCAAGCAGGTCGCCACCCAGCAGGCGTACGGTCTCATCCGCCGCCCCGTCCGCCGCGAAGCGGAGCGCCGGGCCACCGAAGAGCGGGCCGCAGCGATCAAGTCTGGTGAAGCGGGAGTCACCCGTCCGGCCGATGCATAATCTGTACCAACAGTTCCACGTCACGTCGAACTCCGGTGCTGCGCAGGCGCCGTGGCCGAAGGGATCGCTGCAGTGCCGCAGGATGGGTTCCACGATGCGCCGACCGAAGATGCCAGCAGGCCGCCGTCTCGCGTGATCGCGGGACGCTACTGGCTCGACCGCCCGATCGGCGCCGGCGGCATGGGTGAGGTCTGGCACGCCTACGACGAACGCCTCGACCGCCGCGTCGCGGTCAAGATGATGCTCACCGACACCCGCGGCCTGCCCGGCATCCCCGGCTTCGGCGCCGCGGAGATGCTGGCCACCCGCCGCGACCGTTTCCTGCGTGAAGTCCGCACTACCGCTGCTTTGGAACACCTCGGTATCCCGGCCATCTATGACACCGGCATTGACGAGACGACACACCAGCTGTACGTGGTCATGCAGCTGCTGCGCGGACGCGAAGTGCAGACCTTGATCAATGACACGGACTACGACGTCTCACCGCTGGCAATCTCCTGGGCCGCGGCGGCAGGTGTACAGATCGCGTCCGTACTGGATGAGGTGCACCGCAACGACGTCGTCCACCGCGACATCAAGCCGTCCAACCTCATGATCACCGCGGACGGCGTCATCAAGGTCCTCGACTTCGGTGTCGCCGCCCTGCGCGGTGCCGGCAACCACCCCCGCCTGACCCAGGAAGGCATGACGGTCGGCACCCCGCCCTACATGTCGCCCGAGCAGAGCCTGGCCAACGAGGTCGGACCGGCTTCCGACATCTACGCCCTGGCCTGCGTGATGTACGAACTTCTCACCGGCCGCCCCCCGTTCACGGCCGACGCCAACGGCTCCCACGCCTGGCACCACGTGCGCTCCACCCCACCGCCGATCCGCACCCGGCGCCCGGACATCCCCGAGGAGCTCGAGGACCTCCTGTTGGGAATGCTGGACAAGGAACCCGAACGCCGCCTGGAGGCATTCCAGGTGTACGACGCACTGCTGCCGTGGGTCTACAAGCAGGACCTCGCCGGTGCCGCTCAGATCGAGTTCGACCCGCGCAAGCCTTTCCGCCGTCCCTTCAGCGGACCGCCCAAGCGCACCATCCTGACCGGGTACACCCCGACCCTGATGATTCCGGCCGAACCGGGCCCTCCGCCCGAGACGCCCCCCACGTCGCTGAGCGACGCTGAAGCCAACGAGGTTGCGGACCGGGCAGCGCAGCTCGCCCAGGCCCGCCAGTTCGTCCAGGCTGCCGACCTCCTCGCCGACGCCATCCACCGCGCCCAGGACGGCGTCCTCCACGACGACCTCACGTTCTCCCTGGCCCAGGTCCGATTCCTTGCCGGCGCCTACCGCGAGGCCGCCGCCCTCTTCGACGAGGTCGGTGCCGCTTGGACCGCGCGCTACGGCACCAACGACGAGCAGGCGCTGCTCTGCCGTTACTACGCGGCCCAGTGCCGCATGGCCCTCGGTGAGTCCACCGCAGCGATCGAGGCATTCCGCGCCTACACCGCCCACGCCCCAGAGCCTGCCGACGCTGCGGCCGTCGACCGCCACCTCGATGCTCTGGCCAACCTCGCCCGTCTCCACGCTGCCCGCGAACGCTTCCCCGAAGCCCGTCGCGCAGCCGCGGCCCTGCGTGAGGCAACCCAGCGCCTGCGCGGCCCCGACGCCCCGGACCTCGCCGACATCGACGGATTCGTGAGGCGTCTCAGTCGCTTCACGGACTGATGCTGACCAAGCGGGATGTCTCGTCCGAGGCTGACAGAGAGGACGCCGAGCCGAGTCGCGCCTTCGAGAGCGGCTACGCGTAGGCGCGGCCCCGCGGGTGACACTGACGTTGAGGCTGACCCAGTACCTGGGAGAAGGACCAGCAGCATGTCATCCGTCGCATTTACGCTCGTGAGTACTCGTACGAGCGGTGACGCGTAATGCGGCCAGGGGGGTTAAGGAATGGCTGTCTACAAGTACGGCTTCGTCTATGTCATGGTGAATCCGGCGATGCCGGATCTCGTCAAGATCGGCTGGTCCGAGCGCCTTCCCGAGGACAGGGCCGAGGGGCTGTCGAAGACGGCTGTACCGTTCCCCTTTCAGGTTGCCTATCGAGCAAAGACCTTGCGGCACAGAGAGGTCGAGAGGCAGGCCCACAGGCTTCTGGCCGCCGCCCGTGTCGCACCGAACCGGGAGTTCTTCCGGGTCTCCGTCGAGGACGCGGTTGGGGCGGTTCGATTTGCTCAGGAGCAGGTGACGGGGATCGACTCCTGGGCGTCTTCTCCGGAGCGTCATCTTGTAGGCCGCGGAGACCGTGTCGTCCTGCCGTTGAAATCAGGCCAGGTCTTCGTGCTCACCGCCTACCCTGAGTTCCTGAGCACAGAGCCCCACGTTCTCGACATCTGGCAGGCTCACGCAGACGGAGACGTGCTTGAGATCGACGGTGCTGAGCACCCCGGGCACGTAGCCGGCCTCAGCGACGGCGATCCCGGCGGCGACGAGGACCCCGTGCCGTTCCTCGACCGTTCCGGCGAAGTCCAAAACGGGACACTGATCGGACGCGAGCGCCTCGTCTCGGGCGATCGACTGATCTGGCTCGCGGATACCGAGGACCCGGCCCACTGCGCCTGCGTGGTGTTCGAGGCTGACAGTGCCTGTCAGATTGCCTGTCGCACATGGAATCCACAGTCGAACCCCTTCGGCATGCCCCTTCTCCTGAACGACCTCGTTTGTGATCCCTCTCCTGCAATGGTGGAGGCGGCGAAGAGGGTACTCGATCTACGTAGGCCACGGACCTGGGCTCCTCGCAACCCGGATCCGGAGGGGGACTGGGCCATTGCTGCGACACTCCCACAGCCGCCCGAGTACTGGGTGCCGCAGCTACTGAAGCGGCGTCCGCAAAGGTGACCCCTCGGAGCTGGAAGGCGCTCGGCAGGCCAACGGCACCGCCACTGCCGCTGAGGGCCTGGCTCTCGCGCTCCTGCTCGCTCCCGACGACGGGCACCTGGGCCGACTCGCAAAGAGGGAGATAACCACGGCACCATTCGGGCGGCAGTTCGGGATCCTGCCGCGACAAGCTTCGCATCACCAGGCGGACGAGACCGGCTGGTGTCGAGTCGGCGGGCCGAGTGCGGATGATGACACTCTCAGCCGCCTTGTCGGTGCCCTCATCTAGGCTCGCAAGCCGAGACCGATAGGGGAGTTACGTGCTCGACTGTGCTCTGACCGCAGATGTTCCGTTCGGCCCGTTCGAGGGCACGCCCGTCACCGTCCATTCGGCCAAGGGCAAGAACGCGAAGCTCCATGCCGCGACGACGTGCACCCAGCTGCGTGCCCGTGACATCACGACGGCCGAGGTCCCGTTGAACGCGGAGACGATCGGCCGGATGTGCTCGCGCTGCGCGCAGTGGGGCGCGTGGGTGCGCCCGGAAACTGGGCTGGGTGTCTTCCTCAAGGAACTCGGTGGGATCGGCCTGCTGTACCAGCTGCGATCCCACACCGGGCCGGATGAGGACATCTGGTGGGATGAGAACGAGGTCCAGGCCGCCGCCGACCTGTTGTGCACCGAGCCCGCAGTCGATCCTGACAGCGAGGAAGCGGACGGCGACGACGAAGAGGCGCGCGACGACGCCGAGCGCCTGCGGGATGCCGTGTTCTCCGCCTGGCGGGATGCGGCGAAGAGCCTGCACCAGGCCCAGGCCGCTGCCGCGATGTTCCCCTGGCTCGCCGACTGGGCGGAGCCGAAACTGGCCGTGAAGAAGCAGTACCTGGAGACGCTGCGTGTGCAGGCAGCACGGTTCGTCGATCCGGACGGACTTCTGACCGGCGCGGCAGCGGCACTCCTGGACGAGCCGGCACTGCCCGTCGACGACCCGGCGCTGACGGCGATCGGCACGCGAGAGGAGATCAACAGGGGGCTGAAGGCACTGTGGCGGGACTGGCAGCGCAAGGCCGAAGCTGGTTGGGGCCGGCCGAGTTCGCGTTCGTACATCTCCTACACGCTCACCCACGGTATGCGCTCCAACCGCAAGGGCTACGCACAGGCATGTTCCGCCGCTGATGAGCTGGTCGCGTCCTGGGAGGACCTGGCGCATGCCGCAGCTGCCGGGGCCGAGCTCGCGCCGACCTTGCTGGTGACCGCGCACCTGTCGGAGGTCGCCGACGACTCCTCGAACCGGTACGAGCGGGGATTCCTCAGCGAATTCGACAACTGGACCATCGGCGTTCTCGTCACCTACCTCGCCACCGCGGACTGGGGCCGACGCACCCTCACCCTGCAGGTCCCGCCCCTCATCGCCGGCCGACTCCTCGACTCCCGCTCCTCCCTTCTCGACTGCGAACCCCACACCACCGCCACGACCGGAACGATGGTCGGTACCGAGGCCGAAACGGCCGTAGCCCACATCAGGCCGGGGATCTTCGACGACACACCCGTCCGTGACCGCCAGCCGTTCGCCGCCGACCACGTGCGCGCGCTGCGCGCCGTCTCAGCGGGTGACGACCAGCTGTACCTGGTCTTCTCTCCGGACACAGGGCCGGAGGTCTTGCCACTGGCGGTCGTTGAGAGGCGGCTGGCCGCCGGGTGGCGCGGAACCATCATCGCCGGAACCTCGGACCTGCCGGCGAGCGTCATCGAACCGTGGATCCAGGAAATCGGGCCTCGTCCCGACGACGACGGGGAGAGCATCTGGCCCGCCCCCGTCCGCGACCCGCACGATCCGCGGTTCGGAGAGGACCTCGGTCTCGCAGACGGCGCCCGCACCACCGCTCGGCTGAGGCGCCGAAGGGAGAGCCCTGAACAGGAGCTGCGATGCCTGGCCATGGCACGCGGCGCGGCGGACCTGCGCACTCTCGACGGCGGCCCCGACCGCGACGGTCGCCGCCGCACCGTGCCCAGCGCGGTGTGGCACGGCCTGCTGGTCAGCGCCCGCCGCCTTCGCCTTCAACCGTTCGAGCAGCCCGGCACCGACCGGTGGCACCGCGGCAGCGGAATTCCGCTGGGCGTCCTCGCCGATGTACAGGCATACACAACCGATGCCGATCCTGGCTGGCAGCGCAAGGGCCACTCGCCGTTCTGCTCACACTCCGGAGAACGCGGCGTCACCGAGCATGACGACCTGCTGCGCATCGCGGACCTCCTCGCCCGCGACGACTTCGACTGGTGCAGCAAGTGCGACGGCTTCGCGGTACGGCGACTGACCGACACCCAGCTGTCCTACTACCGGGCGGCCCACCGCCTCCACGACGTCGCCCAGAAGCTCGACCGGGACCCGGGCACCACGCACGGGACCGACTGGGAGGCGCTGGCCGCTCAGCTGAGTGAGCTGTCCGACTGGCACCCGATCGGGGAGAAGTACTGGGACGCTCCGGAGTCGTGGCGCTGGAGCGAGATCATCCGCGACCTCCGACGGCGCCTTGAGGCAGCCCGCCGCCAGACCCCCTGACGAAGAGCCCGTCTGCAAGGGGGTGGCCTGCGGGCGACTCTGCCGCTCGCAGGACACCCCCGCTGCTCTGCTCACGGTTCGCCCAACCGGACGCGGCCTGGTTGAGTGCGTGGGAGAGCGCGAGAACGGCCTCGTCGGCGGAGTCCATGAACAGGTGGCTGTAGAGGTTGATGGTGATGGCGAGCTTGGAGTGGCGCATCGTCTTGGAGACGACGGCCAGGGGGATGTCGGCGGCAATCATGATGCTCGCGGCGGTGTGGCGCAGGTCGTGCAGGCCGATCTTCGGGAGGTCGAGTTCGGTGGTGGGCTTGCGGAGCTGGTCGAGGACCCATTGGGGGCGCAGCGGCGTACCCCCGGGTCGGGCGAAGACGAGTCCTTCGAGTCGGCCGTCCGAATGGGCGTTCATCTGGATCGTGGCCTGGCGGTGGAGGGCGTGCATTTTGGGACCACACCCGATGAGCGCTCACGAACGCTGATGGTCGAGAACGGACGCTCGTGCGCAAGGTGAACACTGGGCCACCGTCAGCAGTCCGTAGCATCACTTCCGCTTAGAGTTTCCAACTCACATGCACCTCAGGATAGTTGAGCATCTGCTGGTCGCCAGCGCCAACTTCTCCTGGAGCGTGGAAAACAACAACGTCGAGTTCGGTGTCCTCATCGACAACCCGAACTTCACCGAAACCGTCGAACGCGAGCTCCACGAGGCGGAACGGGTGTTGTACGAGCGGGTCCAATCTCCGTGAGTGCATGGCCCATCGCCAGACCTGGCCGTTGGGAGGCAGCCTGGTGCGACACGCGCAGAGGCACTGGCCAAGATGCGGCCTGAAAGCATCTGGTGCCTGGGCGCCGACACCATGAGACGCAGGCGGTACGTAGGGGGAGGCACCGCAGCGAGCAGTGACGGTCGGTGCCCCTCCCCATGGGAGCCCCGACAGACCTGCCCCCTGCGAGCCTACTTCGGACGCACGTGGCAGCCGTGACCTGTGTGATGGCGCGGGCGAGGCTGCCGATGTGAGTGATCTCCCAGCGCGTTGTCGGTGCGAGCGGTTACGGTACGGACCATGCGCTGGCTCGGGGAAGGAGCGCACGTTGGACATACCCTTCGATGAGGCCGACGGCAGAGGCACGTCCTCGATGCCCGGTCCCGGGGATCTGTCGGTGTTCGACCGTACGTTCCCGGCGCGTGTGGCCGTGCTGATGCGGTCCCGCCCCATCGCGGAAGCCGCCGCGGGCGCCGTGCGTCAGGACTGGCCGGACGACACCTACGACGTTGCGACGTTCGCTCTCGCTGCCATCGACCTGGTCATCGCGCAGCAGGGCTTCGAGGACGAGGCCACGTACCAGGCGGTGACCGAGGGACTCGCGACCCTCGCCCGCCGGGCCGCATCCGGCCGCCCCCCGGATGAGCATCTCAAGGTTGCCAGGTACACCCTCGACGCGTTGCTCAACCGGGCCCAGCGCGAGGCGCCGTTCACCTACCGGATCAGCGACTACACCAGCGAGGACGGAGCCCACCGGCAGCGGCAGGTGCAGTTCCGGTTGCTCATTGAGCGGGAAGACCCCGTGCGCGGTGAAGTCGTCCTGAACGCGACCCGGGATGCGATCAACGCGCTGATCGGTGGGCTGGAGTTCGACGTCGAGGACGAACAGGTCGCCAACGAGCTGATGTTGGAGCGCCAGCTCGCCAAGGGCGCGTTCGCCGCAGCCGAAAGAGCCGCCGTCCGGGCCCGCCTGCTTTCGGTCTCGCTCGCCGACGACCTCAACAGGCTGATCAAGGACACGCGCCGGGACCTGCGATCCGTGATGGACCAATGGGCCAATGACATCCCGGCACGCCTGGATACGGCACGTGAGCACATCGCCGGCCGTCTGGAGTCGGAACACCGCCTCCTGCTGAAGGTGCGCGAATCGCTTGATGCCGAGGACGAGCAGGTGACTGCCGCGGCAGCCCGGATCGCGGGAATTCTCACCGAGTGCGCGCGCCGGCACGAGGCGCTGCACCGCCAGGTGATCACTGCCCGCAGCATCTTCCTCGACGAACAGGACCGACAGGCGTTCCGGCCTCCTTCCCTAGGCTACCTGCCCGACCTTGGCCAGGAAGTGCTCACACCACTCCTTGGCCTCGACACGGATACCGCCCTCCTGGTGGTGGACCGATGGCTGTCCGACATCACAGGACCGAGGCCGCCCAAACTCCCGCGGCTGTACCGGCTGATCGACGACCTCTGGGCCGCCCGTGGCGCCCTGGACGACACGCGCGACCTCGGTGACACAGACGAGGAGATCGGCGACGCGGACCCGCCGACCATCCCACCCGAGGTCATCACCGCTGCCCAGCGCGTCGTCACCCGCACCGGGATGCCCACCCGGCTGTCGGCCCTGCTGGTCGGCGCCCTCACCAGCGAAGAACCCGCTAATCCCTGGCAGCGCCAGCAGACCGCAGAAATCCTCGCCCTCACCGCGCTGTGGTGCTACGCCCCCGAGGACCTCGAACCCGGCCAGCCGGTCTCCGCCGACCTCGCGGCGCAGATCCTCGGCCCGCGCGCGGCAGCCGGCACCGACGGCCTACCCCTGCGCCTCGTCGGCTGGGACGGCGACGACCTCATCATCGCCGCGCACCCGGACGGTCTCGAGACCGCCGACCCCGCCCCGGTCACCTCCCCCCACCGCTCTGCCCAGGAGAGCGCATGACGCTGACACAGACCGACCACACCGACCTGGGTGCCCTCATCGGGTACGCACTCCAGCCCACGCAGCGCCCCGGCCGAAGCCCCGAATACCGCCGCCTGCTCGGCCGCTACCGCAGCGAGCCGCACTTTCGCACCGCCGCCGACGCTGTCCTCCACGGCCTCGGAGCCAGAGTCCTGTCCGACGGGGACTTCGGTCTCGTCCTGGGCGTCGAACCGGAGTCCCCGTTCGCCTTCCGCGTCACCGACATGCCGAACGCCGGGCCGCGAAACAGCCGACTGCTCGCAGGGCTCGTCCTGGTCGGTATCGCCGCCTACGCCTACCCGAGCCCGGCCGAACTCGACGAAGAACGCATCCGCCGTGTGCCGGACACGGAGTTCGAGCAGTGGATGCGATCCCTCTGCGAGCGCCTGCAGGTCGTCGATGCCGCAGGCGAGACCATTCCGGAGGAAGGTCTCGACGAAGCGTGGCGCCTCTACCACGAGCTGCCCCCCGTCCTGGTCGGTGACCGCGGACGCGGATCGGGTCGGCTGTCGCCCAAGTGCACCCTCTACTGGGTCCGCAACACCCTCGGATGGCTCGTCGAACAGGGTATGGCCCGCACCGACAGTACCGACGGCACGTGGATCCTCACCGAACGGTTCCGCATCCAGGTCAAGGACATGGCCAGCGAACCCGCCTACACCTTCCTCGCCGCCCTCGCCCGCGGCGAACGCCCTGCAATCGCAGCGGCCACCTCCGGCAGCGACGACCACACGACGGAGGAGAAGTGACCTACCACCTCGCGGCCCTGCGCCTGCACTCCATCGGCGAGCGCTCCGCCCGCTTCACCGACGTCACCCTGGACTTCACCGCCCCGCACGGCATCGTCGCCACCCCAGACGACTCGATCGTGTGGCTGCGCAACGGCGGCGGCAAGTCCTCGCTGCTCTCGCTCTTCTACGCGCTCATGCTGCCCAGGGCGACCGACTTCATGGGCCGGGCCGTCAAGCGCAGCCTGACCGACTACGTCGACTCCGGTGACACCTCCCACACCGTGGCCGTCTGGCACCCTGCCACCTCGCAGACCCTCGACGGCCGGCCCGACCGCGTCCTGGTCACCGGCGTCGTCTACGAGTGGGTCGACCTGCGCCGTCCCGCCGATGCCGACCGGGCCCGGGACAAGCTCGACACCACCTTCTACGCCTTCTACGCGGTCCCCGGTGTCATCGACCTTGAGCGCCTGCCGATCTTGGACGAGTCCGGAGCCCCCCGGCGGCGGGCGACGTTCATCGCCAAGCTCAAAGAGGCTGCCGCAGCCCATCCCCACGCGATGGACCTGGTCACCACCGAGCGGCAGCACGACTGGACGACGCAGCTGGCGAACCGGGGCGTGGACCCTTCCCTGTTCCGGACCCAGAAGCAGATGAACCACGTCGAGGGCGGCGTGGACGAGTTGTTCAAATTCTCCTCCGCCCGCGAGTTCATCGACCTCCTCATCGACCTCACCGTCTCCCCGGACGACGCGACCAACGTCGCCGAACGGCTTTCCTCCATCGCTTCCCTGCTCGCCACCAAACCCGGCAGGGAAGCCGAACGGGCGTTCTGCCTGGATGCCGCCGCCGGACTGGAACGAGTGACGGTCGCCCACCAGGACGTGGACGACTCCCAGATCACGCTCGACCGTGCCATAGCCGAAGGCGCCACGCTCGCTGCTGCGTTCAGCGCGACGGTCACCGAGGCCCAGGCCCAGCAGGAGGCCCTCGCCGATCACAAGGCCAGTGCCGAAGCACGCAAGTCGGCAGCGGAAACCGAGCGCGGCGTCGCCTACGATCTCGTCTACCTCTACGAGAAGCGCGCAGCCGAGCTACGAATCGCCGACGCGCGGGGACAGTTCGATGAGGCCGATCTGGCGGTCACCGAAGCAGCTGGTCTGGTGGTGGCCTGGGAGGCCACCGAGCATCTGGCGGCCAGAGCTGAAGCCAAACAGGCTCTCGACGACACCCGGCGCGAGGCCGAGGCCGAACGCGCGCAGAGCGCGCCGCAGCGCCGCGAGCACGACGAGCACACCGCGCGCCTGCGCCTTCGCCTGATGGGACTTGCCGAGGAGCACGACGCGCGTGCCAGGACCGCCGACGAGGACGCAACGACAGCGGCCGAGGAACGCAAGGACCACCTCCGCGCGGCGGCAGGTGCGCGAGGCGCAGCCTCGGCGGCCGACAAGGACATTGCCCGGGCACGCGCCGACCTGGACCGACTGGCCGCGGATCTTCGCGCGGCGGCCCGCGACGGCTCGCTGCCCACCGAGACCACCGATCCGGCCGCCCACGACACCGACCTCAAGGGGCAACTGGAAGGGCTCGAGGGTGTCCTGGGGGAAATCCGGGCACGACGTGCCCAGCGACCGGCCCTCCGCACCGAGCTGACCAACAAGATCGCCGTCCACACCGGCGAACGCACCCGACTCGACAGTGACCGCTCAACCCTGGCCAGCGAACGCGAAAGCCTTACGCGCCGCGCCGACGAACTCGCGGCGAACCGCCGCATCCAGGACCTGATCGAAGCCACCGACGACTCTCCGGTGAACCTGTGGGCGGAAACCGACACACTCACCAGGCGGCTCTCGAACGCCATCGTCGACGTGGACGTCGAGCTGGTCCGTCTGGAAGCGGAGCACCTCGACGACAAGCGCACCCTCGACGCCCACACACGGACCGGCCTGCTGCCCACCACCCTGGACGCAGACCGCGTCCGCACCACGCTTGCCGAACACGGCATCACCGCCGAAACAGGCTGGCAGCACCTGCGGGCCCTCCTCCCGGAAAGCCGCCTCGCAGAAGCCCTCACCGATCCTCGCATCTCGCGCATCGGCATCGGCGTCGTCATCCCGACCGAGCAGCACCAGGCAGCCGTCACCGTTCTCGCCTCGGTCGACGCCACCACCACAGCACTCGTCGGCGTCTACACCTCCCAGGCCGCCTCCGCCATTGCCACTTACGGCCCGCAGGCCGCAGCCACCGAGAACCCAGGGCCTGCCTGGACCGGACTGAACCGCGGGCTGATCGACGCTTCGTCCACCAACACGACCATCCGCCAGGTCACGGCCCGTACCGAGGCCCACACGGCCAGGCAAGCTGCCCTGACCGAGGCCAGGGCAGCAGACCGGAGCCTCTTGGACGCGGTCACTTCGTTCATCCAGGCGTGCCCGACCGACCACCTGCCGGCTCTCACCCACCGCATCAACGACCTCGACCAGGCGATCACCGCCCACGACACCGCCCTGGGCAACACCCAGCAGGCGCTCTACGATCTGAATTGCGCCGAGGCCGAGGACAGCGTCCTCCAGGACACCACCCAGACCGAGATCACCCGCATCGAAAAGGTCCGCACCCGACTCGCAGGTCTGGCCGAGCGGACCGCTACCGCGGCAACCTGGCGTGACGACCTGCAGGACGCCGAAAGCCGCCGGACCGCAGCAACCGAGCTTGCCCAACAGCTCGAAGAGCGGGCCAACACTGCCTTCGAGACAGCAACCCACAGCAAGCTGCTCGCCGAGAAGGAGCAGGAAGCCGCCGGCACCCTGCGCACCGAGGCCAGCTCGCTGATCTACCTCGACACCGAGCCGACCGTCGACAACGACGACCGAAAGACCCCGCTCGAAGCGCTCCGCAAGCAGTACCACGACGCCCGGCGCGCCTGGGAGATCCAGGCCGCCAAGTCGGTTCTCGCCGAACGCGAGAAGACACTCAGCGAGACGATCGCCAAGGAGAACGCCGCCCTCACCCGTATTCCGCCCCAGACCCAGGACCATGCGGCCGAGCTGCTGCGCACAGCGGACGGTCAGACCGCCCAGCAGCGTTCAGCAGCCCTTGCCGGCGCCCGGACCTCCGAGCGGGACGCGATCGACCAGCGAGGGCGGGCCGCATCCGACATCGAACGGCACACCAGCGTGCTCGCGACCGTCGCGAAGCGCCGTGCTGATCCGCCACGCCGCGCCCTGCCCACCGAGCCGAGCAGCGCCGAGCACGCAGACGCCCTCGCCGCCGAACAGGAGCAGATCGGGCAGAGCACCGGCGAACGCAGGTCCGAAGCCGAGCGTGAACTCGCTGACCTCGAAAAGAAGCACACCGAACTCAACGGCACGATCAGCTTCTTCAACCTCCTCACCGACGGCCTCCCCGAACCGGATCCGGACGGCGCGGCGGCGTTCACGGGCAACACGGCACAGGCACAGGAGCGCAAGCGCGACATCACCGCGAGAATCCGCACAGCCGAGCAAGGCAGCACCGAAGCTGCCGCCACCCGGACCAAGGCCGTTGCCGCCCTTCGAAGCCTCGGAGCCAAGTACCCGAACGTCGCAACACCCGCCAAGGACCGCGTCCTCCACGACGCCGAGGAGACCCTGGCCAAGAACGCGCAGCAACTCGCAACCCAACTCGCCCTGCGGGCGGACATGATCGACGGTGAACTCGCCGGCATCGCCAAGGACCAGGCGATCGTCACCGACTCCCTCGCCCGCCTGGCTGCCAACACCCTCGACACGCTACGCAAAGCCGAGCGGTACTCGCGTGTCAACACTAAGACCGGCGGCTGGGCCGGAAAACAGATGCTCCGCATCGCCTTCGACGCACCCGCCAGCGACGCTGACCTGCGCACCTACGTCAACCGCGTCATCGAACGGCGTGTCACCCAAGGCGTCAAACCCGAAGGACTGCCCCTGCTCAAGGAAGCTGTTCACGAGGCCGTCGGCCCCCGCGGCTTCACCGTCAAAGCACTCAAACCCGCCCGCGACACCGTCGCCACCACCGAGGACATCACTCGCCTCGGAAAGTGGTCCGGAGGCGAGAAGCTCACTGTCTGCGTCGCGCTCTACTGCACCATCGCGGCGCTGCGCGCCGCCAACGCCGGCCGCAAGGACCGATCCGGTGGAGTGCTCCTCCTCGACAATCCGATCGGCCGCGCATCCCACGGCGACCTCGTCCGCCTCCAGCGCGCCGTCGCCGCAGCACACAAGGTCCAGCTCATCTACACCACCGGCGTCAAGGACCCCAACGCGATCTCGCTCTTCCCCAACGTCATCCGCCTCGACAACCGCCCGGGTCGTACCCACAACCGCCGTTACATCGTCCCCGACACCTCCGCTGCCACCAGCGAAGCCACAACCGGCTACATCACCGGAGCCCGAGTCGCCCACGACGAGGCGGCGAACACCGACGGCGAGACGCCATGACCCGGCCCCTCATCGACATCCTGTCCGCTCATATCGCCGAGCAACCGGGCCAGCGCATCCAATTCGACACCCTCCTGCGCCACGCAACCACCGCCGACCCCACACTGCTCGGCGACCCGAGCGCACGAACCCGGCTCTCCGAAGCGCTCACCGAGCTCGCCACCGACGGCGCCATCCAACTCCCCAAGGCTCGCAACGGCTGGGACGACCGCACCAAGCCATCACTTCCCCGCTGGATCGGCAAGACCACGGCACGTCCCACCGCGGCCCGCCCAGCCGACCGGGTCTGGCCGCAAGCACTCGAACAAGCTGCCGCCATCGCAACCCGCCCGGACGAACAAGACCTCCTCGAACGCATTGCCCTCTGGCTGCGCGACAACCCCCACCCCGAACCCGCACCCATCGAAGAACGCTCACTGGAGATCCTCGACGACGAGAAGGCCCTCGCTACCCACACCACCAAGCGCCTCTTCACCAGCGGTGCACTCAACCTCGACCTCCTGGGGTGCTACCACACCCCCGTACCCTTCCCATCGCAGTACGTCCCCGGGACGGGTGAGCCACGCCTCCTCGTCGCCGAGAACAACGCCACCTTCCACTCCCTCCTTACCATCGCCCGCAGCCTCGACCCCACCAGCCGACCCAACCTCCATATCGGCTGGGGCAGCGGAAACCAGTTCCCCGCCTCCATCACCGCCCTGACCCTCCTCGATCCCCTCCCCACAGCTGCCTACTACTTCGGAGACCTCGACGTCGCAGGACTGCGCATCGCAGCAAACGCAGCCGCCACCGCCGAGCAGAACAACCTGCCCACCCTCCGCCCCGCCGCAACCCTCTACCGCTGGCTGCTCACCCACGGCACCCCACGGCCCGACAAGTCCAACAGCGGAATCGCCGACCCGACGCCCCTGATCACCTGGCTGCCCGACGATCTCCGCCTCGCAGCAGCAAACCTCATCGCCACGCGGCAGCGGATCCCGCAGGAACGACTCGGTCTACGGGCCCAGCGAGCCGACCCCACGCTCCTCATCCAGGCGGTCTCCTAAACATCCAGGCTTACCGGGTCATCGCCTTCGCCCGAGCACCTGCGCCGTCGTGGCATGTCTTCCTCGCCGCCCGACCGGTGCGGGCCGGTTTTCCAGGGGCTACCCAGGTCTGTTACCGGGCGGCGGGGGGTTTCGGCCATGCTGTTCCCTGTGCCGCGGCTGTGAGGATGTCGCCGAGGCGGAGCCAGGCGTTGGGGCCGGAGGGCGTGATCGGGCTGTCGGCGAGCCGTTGCCAGGCGTGGTCGTCGTTGCCGAGTGTGCTGACGACCAGGGCGACCACAGCGGAGTGAATGCTGTCGTAGTGGCTTCCCCTGGCTTTGAGTGCGGTCCAGGCCGGCATTGCGAGGACGGTTTCGTCGGGGCAGTCGGGCAGTGCGAGAACGTGTCGGGCCCAGGCTTCGCGGTTGGCGGGGTTTCCGCCGAGCCTGCTTCGTAGTTCGTGAGTCAGGGTGTGGACTGCCTGCCGAGGGTTCGTATGGCGTGCGAGGACATCGGGGAAGGATCGGTTGTACCCGTAGCCGCTGTGCGCGAACGACAGCAGCGCCTTCTCGACGAGTTCGTCGTCGCCGGCGTGCCGGTCCAGGTAGTCGTCGAGGACGTCCGCGGCGACGGCGGAGAGGTCGCGCGGCGTCACCTGTGCGGGATCGCCGAGGGCCGCGCGTCGTGTGGCGGGTGTTTGGGGGAGCGGGTCGGCGACGATCCGGCTGATCGAAGCGAGCAGTTCGGTGAACTTCCGGTGGTCTTCCTGCGCTTTATAGTCGTAGGAGCGGGGACGGGCCTGGCTGTGGCGGGCATCGCGGATCATCGACTGGACCGTCTTCTTGACGGCAGGTGTCACGTCGGGCAGGTGGAGCAGCATGGCGTGGACCCAGCGGAGGTCGGCTGCCGCGCTGATGCCGATGTAGCCGTTCGGTTGCCAGGTCTGGAGTGCCTGTACGGCCACATCGGCGAAGCGCCGGCCCAGATCGGTGAGGTCATCCTCAGGGGTGAGCCAGGTGTAGGGATCGCCGTACGAGGGCTTGGCCTCGGCGGGGTTGAGTATGAGGCGCCAGGATCCCTTCGCGGCGTGGGAGACCCAGGAGACGGCGGCGTGCACACCCCATCTTGTCCGGCGTCCGCCCTCCTGAAGGTAGTACTCGATGTGTTCGCGGCCCCTCTCGCCGAGGGAGGCGAGTTCGGCGGCGAAGCGCTCCCGTACTTCCTCCGGTGAGGAGCCGTCCTGGAGGGCACGGCACACCCGGGCCGTCAGCCTGGCCTGAGCGAAGCGGTCCAGGTCCTCCAAGGCGACCCGCCTGAGCAGGCCGGGCTCGACCATCCACGGCAGGCTGCCGAGCAACTGGTCCGTGATGACGGGGTACGCGTCGCTTCCTTCGGTGCCGGCGACGAGTTGGGAGTGCCGGTCGGGGTGGCGCTTGAGGACCCCCGACCACATGGTCTCCCAGGCGGCGAACGCCTGCTTGAACCGCTCCCACCTGACGTCGGAACCCTCGTCGTCGCGACCGCTGTCGTCGGGCGCATCGGGCAGCAGAGAGACCGCGGCATCGAACACGTCGTCGTGAAGGCGTTCCGTCCGCAGAACCAGCTGGGCAGGCGTCGGCTCCGTGAGCAGGACCGGTGAGATGAACGGACGCTCAGGAACCCGCCTGCGCAGCTCGGCGGCGACAGCGCTACACAGAACCGGCGGCCGGCGGGCGGTACCAAGAGAACCGAGCTGGCCGGCCGTGCACCGCCGGAGCGCACTGTCTCGAAGGGCATCCCCGCACTCGGGATGGGCAAGCGCGAGAGCCACCAGCTCGATCCCCGTCCCGACCACATAGTCGGGCTCCGACTCCGCCTCCCGCAGGCCGTTCGTCACCGCCGCTTCCAAGAGCCAGCCAGGCGCCTCGTCCCGAAACGGTCTCGTGAGCAGAGCTTCGAGGAGGCGCGTGTACTGCCTGTCATCTGCCAGCGTGCGGACCTGCCCGGCAACCATCCGGGCCGCGGCCGACCCGGCATCGGCGCCGGCTGCAACAGCGACCAGGAACTCCACAGGCAGCCGTGAGCCATCGGTGGCCATGCCGCACATCCCTCCCCAGACACGAATGGTCAGGACCATCTTGCTCCATGGATCGGACAACCAGGTCAACAGGCCCGTCGGCGCTCCAACAGACGGGACCCATCAAGCATTCGAAGCGGACACGAGTACTGCCGTCGGGTACGGTGTCCGGCAGGACCAGGTCCGGGCCACCGACAGCATCGGCGGAACCAGCCTCGGCCGATCTCTTCTCCCCGTCCGGAGGCGTGTCAGCAGCGCGCCCACCAGCGGAACTCCACCATCCCCCGCGCCATGTGTGCGCGGAATGCTTTCTACTGAACCGGAGTTCCCCGCATGCCCGAGCACCAACTCGCCGCCTCACCCCACGACTTTTTCTGCGAACACACCCCCAGCAAGAGCCGCGTCCTCGTACTCCTCTCCTACGACGGCGGCCCCGATTCGCTCCAGGCCGTACTCACCTGCCGCGACGCCGAACTCGCCCACCACGCGGCCGAACTGCTTCGCCGTACCCTGAAGCGGGCGTCCGGCGTCCTGCACACTGAGTCCATGGACGGGCTGTGCGGGCAGTTGCCAGATGCTCCGGCGTCCTCGCTCCGGCAGGCCGTGGCTCACGTACTTGCCCGGACCTGGCCGGCTGCCGCCGGAACGCTCATCGCCTGGCCCGAAGGATCCGCGCACGAGGAACCCGACCAGGAGGACGGCGCTGACAGCGAGGGCAGCGGCGAGGACGACCAGGCCCTGGAAGCCGCCAGCTCCGTACGGCGCGAGGCCCGGCTGCGCGACCTGCCCGGCCACGTCGTACGGATCACTTCACTCCGCGAGTTCCACGTCCGCGACCGGCAGACCCTGCTGGACGCGGCGGGCGAGCAGGGCTGGGAGCCGATGCCGACCGACCAGCTCGACGATGACGACCCGCACGACGTGGTCGGAGCGGTGACGTGGCTCGCGGACCCGCCTGCCCACGTCGACGGGGCGGACGTCCTGACCGAACGCAGCCATATCTCTCTGCTGCGGCGGAACAAGGGTGACGAGGTCGCCGAGTGGAGTGCGGAGCCGGTCGTGGCGGACTTCGGCCCTGGCCCGCGTGCCGTCAAGACCGGGGAGTCCCCTGAGCACGGCCTCGGGGAGGAACTTCCCGATTTCGCGGCGCTCTTCCCTGCTGAGGACCCGCACTGCGAGGACCCGGAGTGTGAGGAAGAGAGCTGCTTGTGGCAGCTGACTCCCCGCACGGCCGACCTCCTCTACACCGCGCTGTCGCTGCTGGCCGACGAGGCGTACGAGGACGCCGAGGAACTCGGTGACGGGCGCCTCGTCCCGGGCAAGCACGAGGGCGGTTGGGGGGTGTTCCCACGGCTGCCGAAGCTGACCTTCGCCACCGACCTCCAATGGCGGCGCCGCTTCGCCCGCGCCGCCGACGACCTCGCCGACGACCTCGAACGCGGCCACTGGCCGCGGCCGACCTGCACCGCCGAGGAACTCGCACTGCACCTCGCCATCGACGACGCAGGCGACAGCTCCGACGAGCTCGGGGACGACTCCGACAGCACCGGGCACGGCACGCACAGCACCCTGCCGGTCCACCGCGACGACTACGACTTCGACGCCTGCACCGACATGTTCTTCCAGGACACCGACGTCCTCATGCTCTACAGCTCCCGCTTCGACGGCATCGAGGACCCCGACGGCGACGCCAACCGGCAGCTCGGCGTGGGCGACCTGCGCGCACAGGCATGGTTCGAACCCTTCGGGAACGTCAAGGCCCGCGACCCCCACCGCGGCTTCCGCCGCTGATCTTCCGGGCACGTAGCGGACGGTGGGCGCACAGCACCTTCACCCACCATCCGCAGCGACCGGGAGCCTTTCGGGTCTGGCATGGTGTCCAGCCGCTTCTCGACGCGGTGGGCGAACGGGCGGCCGAACGGATCCGGGCAGCCTCCCACAGCGGTAGCCCTTCCATGGGCTGCCCCATTGCCGGGCAAGGCCTGACCAACGAGGTCACAGGACTGCCTGGGGTGACTTGATCAGGCCGGCCAGACCCGGGCCCTCTTCCCCGTAGGCCCCCGATTGGTCACTCTCTGCGGATGGTCAACAGGTGCCGTGCGATGAAGAAGGACATGAAGCTCTGCCGGAACCGGGTCGCCAGTCCTGGGCTCCGCTGCCACCTGCACCAGGGCCTGCCCGCCGGCCGACGTCCCGCTGAGCCGTCCTCACGCCGACGGGCGGCGGGCGGCGCACCCGCAGTGCAGGCCGGCCGAAGGCCCCGGCGGCCCAGTCTCACGGTGAACCGCCCGTCACCGAGCACACGGGCCACGCCGCCGTCGAGGACACCCCGCATTCCGGCCCAGCGCACCAGGCCCAGGCCTGCTCCGAGCCCACTGCGGGTGGTGACCCGTGCCGAGACGGACAGCGCCGCCCGCGTGTGCGCCGACCTCGTGGCAGCGGGCGGCGACACCATCGCCGCCCAGGCGCTGCGGCACGTCAGCGACACCACCTGGAACGCCCTCGTCGAACGCCACCGGGGGAGGGGCTGCGAGGCACTCGCCACGCTCGCCCGCGCACTCCTGGACGGGAAGAAGTCGCTGCACGGCATCGTCGGCAACCTCGTGGGCCGGCTGCTGGCCGCACTGGGGCGGCCGAGGATCGAGCAGGTCTTCGCACGGGAACTGGCCGCCCGCGTGCCGCTGCTGTTCGGACAGGAGGCCGCCGTCGCGGCGCGCGGCCTCCAAGCGGCCGGGATCTTCGTCTGCTTCACCGGCGGCGCCGTGATGCAGGACTGCGCATGCCTGCGAGACCTCCTCGCCCACGAGGGCAGAGTGCAGCTCGACAACCTCCTCCAAGGCGCCCTGAACGACTGGAGCGAACTGCCTGCCCGCATGCGCGACGACGCGGTCCTGCCCGGAAACCAGCGGCCGTGACCGACAGACCCGCGCGAGGCCGCCCGTAGCAGTCCACCGTACGATGAGCATGGGGCTGGACCGTGACCGTGCGTGCCAGGGGTATCCATCGTCCGAGGGGCTCGTTAGAGTGGCGGGCCGGTCTGCTGAAGAGGAGTGTGAGGTGCGTGGCTGCCACAGCTGACCACCTCAAGGCGCTCCTCAATGCCCACGCATCAGGCGACGAGGACCGCTTTTACAGCATCGCCCTCCAGGTGGCCGCGAAGTCCGCGCGCCAGGGCCACGGCAAAATCGCCCTCGAACTCCGCGAGATCATCGACGCCGCCCGCGCCGAGAAGATCCCCAGGATCGCCCCGACCCCGGTCGTCCAGCCCAGGGGCGAACTCGCCAGCCTCCTCACCGCCGGCTACCCCGACGTCCGCCTCGACGACATGACCCTCGCCGACGACGTCCGCGCCCCGCTCGACAAGGTCCTCCACGAGCAACGCCAGCGCGCCCGCCTAGAGCGCTTCGGCTTCACCCCCGTGCACCGTATCCTCCTGTCAGGGCCACCCGGCACTGGCAAGAGCATGACCGCCGCCGCACTGGCCAAGGAACTCTCCCTGCCGCTGTTCACCATCCGCCTCGACGGACTGATCAGCCGCTTCATGGGAGAGACCGCCACCAAACTCCGCACCGTCTTCGAAGCCGCCGCCGAGACCCGCGCCGTCTACCTCTTCGACGAGTTCGACGCCCTCGGCGCCGAACGCACTGCCGGCAACGACGTCGGCGAAGCCCGCCGCATCCTCAACTCCTTCCTCCTCTTCCTCGACGAAGCCCCCACCGAGAGCCTCGTCGTCGCCGCCACCAACCACCGCCACCTCCTCGACCGCGCACTCTTCCGCCGCTTCGACCTCGTCGTCCACTACGCGCCTCCCTCCCCACAACAGGCGATCGAGATTCTGCAACGACGCCTAGCCGGAATGGACACCACCGGCGTACCTTGGTCCGACCTGATCACCAAGGTCGACCAGCTCAGCCACGCCGAGCTGGTCAAGGCCGCCGAATCCGCGGCCAAACGCGCCATTCTCGGAGGCAACGACGTGGTCGACCAACACCTCTTGACCGAAGGACTGGACGAGCGGCACGCGCTGCGCCATGCCTGACCGGGCCCCGTCGCGGATCACCCCGCACCTCCTGGTTCCCTGGGAACCGAAGACCCTCACCCCGAAACCCTCCGGGCCCGCACGTGGTGGAAGGTTCGCCGACCGGTCCGCGGACCGGCAAGGCCACGTAGACCGCCTGCTCGACGGCCTCGAAGAAGCCCGGCAGGCATCCACCTCCGACCGCCGGGACGTGGACCCTGCCGAACGGGCGAGCGGGTTCGCCATCCGGGTCGAAGCCTCCGACACCTACGACCTCCAGGTCGACAGCCTCGCCAACTCCGGGCTGACGCTGATGAGCGTTCACGAGGCAACCGGCAGCAGCCCGCAGGAAGCCGTCATCTGGATTCCAGACGGGCGGGTCCAAGCGTTCGCAGAGAAGATCGGTCAGTTCACCCAGGACACCCCGAGCGGCAAGCCGAAGCAGCAGGCCGCCGTCGCCAACGCCGAACGCATCCAGCACGCTCTGCTCGACCACCTCTGGCAGGACGACGCACCACTGCCGGACATGCGCGAACACCGCTGGTGGGAACTGTGGTTCGACCCGGGCATCACCGACACCGACCAGATTGCAACCCTCCAGCGCATCGCCGCCGCCAACGGCTGGCCGATCGCCGACCGCTCGATCACCATCAGCGACTACCGCGTCGCCCACGTCGCCACGACCGGCACCCAGCTCAAGACGCTCCTGGCCACCAACGCCTGCCCCTCGGAAGTGCGGCAGCCCAGCTTCGCCGAACAGATCCACACCACCGCTCGCACCCTCCAGCGCGACCTCACCCTCGACCTCGCGACCCGGCTGGAACACGCAGCCGCCGACGCACCCGTCGTCTGCATCCTCGACACCGGCATCCACCAGGAGCACCCGCTCCTCAAGCAGGCCCTCGCCGGCCGCGCGCAGAGCGTGTTCCCCCACGAAGGACCCGACGACAACAACGGCCACGGCACCAAGATGGCCGGCCTCGCCCTCCTCGGCGACCTCGCCAGCGCCCTCGAATCCACCGGCACCATCACGCTCGCCCACGGGCTCGAATCCGTCAAAATCCTCCCCCGGCAGATCCTCCACGACGACACCCCCCGAAGCCACGCGGAAGTGACGGTCAACGCGATCTCCGACGCCGAGACTGGCACCGTCGACCAGCCACACGCCCGGGTCTTCTCGATGGCCGTCACCCAGCGCTCCACCCCTGAACGCAACGGCACCGACGGCCGGGCGAGCCTGTGGTCCGCCTCCCTCGACGCGCTCGCCGCCGGCACCGACATCGCCGTCCACGACGACCGCATCGAACTCCTCGGAGCCCCCGATCCCGAAGCCTCCCGACTCATCGTCGTCTCTGCCGGCAATGTCCGCGAACACCCCATCACCCACCTCCGCCAAGACGACGGAACCCTGCACCACCTGACGCTCTGCGACACCTCCCCGATAGAGAACCCCGCCCAGGCCTGGAACGTCCTGACCGTCGGCGCCTATACCGACCTCGCCCAGTCACCCCAGGAGGCCATGTTCCACGGCTACCAGCCCCTGGCTGCAGCCGGTGAACTCTCACCCTTCAGCCGCACCTCCGTCGCCCTGCCGCCGAACACCCCCATCAAGCCCGACATCGTCCTCGAAGGCGGCAACCTCCTCGTCGACGCCGACGCCACCCTCACCGACGAACACGACATCGTCAGCCTCACCACCACCCACCACGGCTTCGACCGACCGCTCACCACCGCCAACGCCACCAGCGCCGCCACCGCCCAGGCCGCACGCCTGGCCGCCATCGCCCACGCCGCCTACCCTGCCCTCACCCCCGAGACCATCCGGGCACTCCTGGTCCACGAAGCACGCTGGACCGCCGCCATGACCGACGGCATCCTCAAGGCGAACGGCCGCCGCCGCACGGGCAAGGGCAACGGCAGCAAGGACTTCGCGCGGAACGTGCTGCGCCGCTACGGCTGGGGCGTGCCGACTGAGGAACGCGTCCTGTCCAGCGCGACCAACGCCGTCACGCTGATGATCCAGGGCTCCCTCGTCCCGTTCCGAAAGATGAACAGTCGCGTGCAGCTGGGGGAGCTCAAGCTCCACCAACTGCCGTGGCCACGCGAGCAGCTCCTCGACCTAGGCGCCACCCCGGTCGAGCTACGCGTCACCCTCTCCTACTTCGTCGAACCCAACCCCGGCCGGCGCGGTGTCATGGGCCAGCACACCTACGCCTCCCACAAGCTGAGGTTCGCGATCAAGGGGGCTCTGGAGAACCTGTCGGACTTCGAAGGACGCGTCGCGAAGGACGCGCAGGCCGCGAACGACGGCATGACTACGGTCGGCAAGTTCGAGGGCGACAAGGCCTGGCTCGTCGGCTCCGACAACCGCAACCGTGGCTCCCTGCACGCCGACATCTGGCGCGGCACCGCCGCCGAGCTCGCCGACTGCGGAGCCCTGGCCGTCTACCCGTCTGGCGGCTGGTGGAAGTACAACAACAGATCCGACCGTATCGGCCAACCGGTCTCCTATGCCCTGCTCGTGTCCCTCACGACACCTGAGATCGAGACCGACCTCTACACCCCGACTGCGGTACGGCTCGACGTGCCCATCCCGACCGACCTGGCCGCGCGAGTCGAGACGGCCTTCGGAATCCCCGTGCAACTGCCCCTGGACTGGTAGACCGCGGCACGGCCTCGGTGGCTGTCCTTCAGAGCGGAACGCAGCACTCTGCGAAGCCCGGGAGGGCGGCCAGCCGTGAGGCCTGAAGGCCGCTCTCCCGGGGACCCCGGTCAGGTGTGTAACTTCGCCGGACCGGCGAGGGCCTCCGGTCGTGGCTGCCGCTACGCCGCGAGGGGCAGGTCGTCGTCACCGGGGACAGCCCGGAGCTGGCGTGCCTGGGCCCGGTCGAGGGCGGAGGCGAGCGCCTGGACGGCCTGGTCGGCGGAGTCTTTGAGGAGGTGGCCGTAGAGGTTGATCGTGGTCGCCAGGGTGGCGTGGCGCAGGGTCTTGGAAACGACGGCGATGGGGATGCTTTCGGCGATCATGATGCTGGCGGCGGTGTGGCGCAGGTCGTGAAGGCCGATGCGGGGAAGTCCGAGTTCGGTGGTGCGCTTGCGGAGCTGGTCGAGGACCCACTGAGGTCGCAGCGGTGTTCCGCCCGGGCGGGCGAAGACCAGTCCGTCCAGCCGGCCGTCCGGGTGGGCGTTCATCTGGATCGCGGCCTGGCGATGGAGGGCGGCCATGACTCTGGGGGAGAGGCTGATCCAGGCCCTACTGGCTTCGGTCTTGGGCTCGCGGAGGTGGATCTTCCCGTTGTCGATGGCGGCCAGGGTCCAGCGGACGTAGAGCTTGCGGTCCATGAGGTGGACGTCGGACCAGTGCAGGGCGAGGATCTCGCCGCGGCGCATGCCGGTGCCGAGCATGACCTCGAACAGGTCGGTCAGCTGGTCCGCGTACTGCTCGGCGCCGTGCTGCAGGAAGGTGGCTGCCTGCTCGGGGGTCCAGCAGGTGCGCTCGGCGGCGCGGGGCTTGGGCGGCACGGAGTGCTTGGCCGGGTTGTAGCGCAGCCCCCAGGCCCGCACCGCGTGGTTGAGGGCGTTGCGCAGGGTGGAGACGATCCGGTAGAGGGTGACCTTGCCGCGCTTGGCCTTGCGCTGGGCGGCGATCCAGCGCGCGATGTGCTTCGGACGCAGGTCGGGGAGACGGTAGTTGCCGAAGGCGGGGATCAGGTCCCGCTCCACGCACGCCTCGTAGCCGGCGTACGTGTTCGGCGCGAGCTCCTCCTTCTTCACCTCCAGCCACTCCCGCAGGAAGCTCGCCACCGTGACGCGCCGGTCCTCGTACACCCCGCGCAGCTCACCGTCCAGCACCGCCCTCATCTCGCGGGCCGCCTCGGCTCGGCTGGCGAACCCACCGCGCCGGCGGGTCTTTCGCTTCCCGTCCTCGGGGGCCAGGTCGACGCAGTACGTCCACGACCCGTGACCCGCCTCCTCCAACAACCGCACACACCACGGACCCAACTGCCTCCCGTGCCCGTCCGAACAACCACACCGCCGGTACACCCGACCACGCTGCGCACGCTGTCCCATGAGCTTCCCCTTCTCTCGGACTGGGTGGTGCCTCTGGGGCAAGAGTGGCTGCTGTGTCGGGTGTGGCGGCAGAGCGTGCGGGACGGTGCGCGAAGCACTCAGAACCAGACGGCGACGACACGCTCAAGACGACACACCGCCCGAAAGATCACCATCCGTAGCCAGTGGGTAAGCGACCGTGATCCGCCCGCAGGAACCGGTGCTGCAGGCCAGCCGACGTCGTCGACGCAGCGGCGCTCGGGATCGCACGACCGTGCTTGCTGAAGGACCGACAGATCTCGGTCACCGCCAGTAGCTGCGACGGGGTCGCTGGCCCTGGGACCACTTTGGGACCACGCCCGATGAGCGCCCATGAACGCTGATGGTCGAAAACGGGCGCTTGTGCGCAAAGTAAACACTGAGCCACCGTCAGCATTCCGTGGCGCCACGGCTGCGGAGAATCTCCAACTCACTTGCACCTCAGGGTAATTGAGCATCAAGGAAGCCGAGACCTTGAGGTCTCGGCTGCCGACAATAGTTGAACCCCTTGACTGGGGGTCAAGGGGTCGCAGGTTCAAATCCTGTCGTCCCGACTTGCAACACTGCAGGTCGTAGGCCGTTTCCGCCGCATGGTGGGGGCGGCCTTCTGTCGTTCTGTCAGTTGGCGGTCGCATGGTGGTCACGCCGGTTACAGCGGGGGGGGGGTGCCCTCCTCCAGCAGACCGGCGACCACGGCGGCCGCGGCCCGGTGGCGAGTGGCCCGGTGACGGGCCGCCGCCGGCGGGTACTGCGGCGCGACGGGCCCGGGCCGGACAGTGT